>CAZFTY010000220.1:0-4959 GCA_964521835.1 uncultured Microbacter sp. | reverse complement strand
ATCAGAAAACCCGTCTCGGATGCATGTGAAGGCAGATTATCGATCACACTCCCGTCGGGCTATTTGTAGGCGTAATCGATCGTATCGTTTTCCATTAACGTGACAGATCGAAGGGTTCGTGGTGAGTATGGCCTGCACTCGATGGAATGAATTACGTCTGAATAGATTATTCTGCATTTGAAAATACCATCAACCGTATCAATGTCAGATAATTGATCGCTCAAAACAATCGGCGAATCAATACCGAATAGCGCCCTGCGTGCATCGTTCATCCGGCATTCGTGATCCGCGAGGTGGCATGGACGGCCACCATCTATTTTAAGACTTTCAATTAACAGGCACATATATTTTTGCAATCATTTCGTTGTACTCTTCCTCCATAATACTTCGTGCAGTGATGCCTCCCCCGCTTTTAAACACCAGCCCCTGCCCGGTTTCTTCGATAAAACGGATCATCACGGCACTATCTAAGCTTTGCCCATCAAAAACGCCAAACACCCCGGAATAATAACCCCGGTCGTATTGCTCAACTTCGCGGATAATCTCCGTTGTTTTTATTTTGGGAGCTCCCGTGATGGAACCGGCAGGAAGCATCGAAAACAGCATATCGCCGAGGCGTGAAGGATAATTGGCCGGCAATTTGCCCCGTATTTCGGAACTAACCTGCAACAGAGCACCTTTATCGGTCTCCACCTTTTCGACATAACGATAGCGGGTTACTTCGACGTTATCGGCTATACGGCTCATATCATTGCGCAAAAGATCGACCACGCAGGTGTGTTCCGCTTTCTCCTTTTCGTTGTTCAAAATCTGCTCTGCCGCATCGGGAAGCGAGGCATCAATGGTGCCTTTCATCGGACAGGTAATGATATATCCGTTTTCAATCCGCACAAAGGTCTCGGGCGAGAAACAAACGAAATGGTTATCGTACCATAATTTATATTTGGCATTCGATGCCTGATAAATATCCAGAGTAGAAACATTGCAGGCGATCGGAGTGCTGCACGTAAGGTTGACCACAAAGCTGTTTCCCCGCATTATCTCATGCACGACTTTCTCAAATCGCGTGGCATACTCCTCTTTGCCCATCGGAAAGGCCTGCAACCTGATTTGACTTTGAGATGAAACTGCCTGACAAGATGTAGAATGCAACGGCGTTTGAAACCTGATATGGCAGTCATCTATTTCGTCCACAGGCAGAACGACGGGTTTTTGTTGAAGAAAATCGACAAAAAAGAGAAATGACCGCCCCTTCGCTCCCCAACGGTTCATGCGACCTATAGCCTCCTCCTTTGTAATATAAACAGGGTGATCCATTATTCTGGTTTCGGTGTTACAAAGGTAGTCAATCCGGCGTTATCCGGAAAGCAAACAGAAGAAAAGAAAGCGACAAAAACAGGTTCCGAAAGAGATAAAAATCTTCATTCCGCATTATCTTTGTTGTACAAACCGCGTGTTTCAATTATTTCCGAACAGATAAAACGATGTGCAATTTATAAACAGCATGAATTTTTTCAAAAGTATCTCAGGGCAAATACAGGGCAAGTCATTGCGCCAGTTGGTTGCCAATTTCAGAAACGAATATATTTCGAACGGCATACAAAAGTCTGAACTGAAAGAGAATCCGATAGATCAGTTCGAGGTATGGTTTAACGAAGCGGTAAACAATAAACTGCGCGAACCTAATGCCATGCATCTGGCAACAGCCACTCCCGATGGAAAACCGTCGGGACGTGTTGTTTTGCTGAAGGGCTTCGATGAGAGAGGATTTATCTTTTACACCAACTACACCAGTCGTAAAGCGCACGAAATAGAGGCAAACAGCTATGGCGCCATCACCTTTCTGTGGCTCGAACTATACAAGCAGGTACGCGTAGAGGGCATTCTGCAACGTGTTCCACCTATCGAATCCAGCCACTATTTCAACAGCCGTCCCAGAGGAAGTCAGATCGGAGCCTGGGCATCCATGCAAAGCCAACCGATAAACGACCGGCAAGAGCTGGAGATGCGATTGGAAAATATCGAGCGTCGGTTTAACGGCAAACCGGTGGAGCGTCCCGAAAACTGGGGTGGTTATTGCCTGTCGCCCACCAAAGTGGAGTTCTGGTTGGGACGGGCCAACCGTTTGCACGACCGCATTCTGTACGAGTTGCAGGCAGACCACAGCTGGACCAAACAACGACTCTCCCCGTAACCGGGAGACTTTTACTCCGCTTTACCGCTTTGAAACAGGAACACCGGCAATGGAAGCGGAGTCGCACGAACGAATAACCTTATCTCTATACATATGCACCAGAATCACGAATTTGCCACCGAGATTTTTTCCGGGACATTATGGGAAGCCCAGTTGATACAGACTCTTCTGCAAAATGCAGAGATCGAATCGTATCTTGTCAATGCACTGTTGAACGCCTACGCTTTCAATCCGGTTATATCGCAATGCGTTAAAATAATGGTCTCGAGCAACGATATAGAAAAGGCCAAAATAGTAATGGACGACTATCTGTCTAATCGGGAAAACAGCAACGAATTTGCATAATACCGGTCGATATGTCACGAGTCGTCTGTTTATTAATTGCTTGCCTGCCTTTTGTCTCGCTGTGGAGCCGACAAACCTATCGCGGCCTGCCGGTGGTTGAAGCGACAAAAATCATGGCCGGTTACCGGATCGGAAACGATTGGTTTGACGAGAAATGGGTGATTGTACCTCAATTGAAAGAGGATACGCTGACCATACCCTGTTTCGTTCCCGTGGAAGATGTAACGTTTTACACCGACAAGGATAGTATCCACGTCGATTTACACTCCTATCAGAGCTATAAATTCTTCATTCTGCTGAACGACACCGCCTACGCCGCCACTACGATTTATGGCATCAAACCCGCGTTTACTCCGTTGAATTTCGATACGATCGCATCACCGGTCATTCCGGTTATGTACGAACAGAATGCACAAAACGCTTACCTGACCCAACTCCGCGAAAAGTATAAACTGCACCGGCTTGTGAAACATGCGAGAAATGACACCGAACGGGCTCTTTCTATCATGCACTGGGTACATCAGCAGTGGAAACACGACGGATATAATGCCGCAACGAAGAGAGATGCCCTGTCGATTCTGGATGCCGCCCGAAATGGCAATAATTTCCGGTGTGTGGAGTATGGCATCGTTACGGCGGCCTGCCTGAATGCCATCGGACTCAAAGCGCGGGTGTTGAGTCTTAAAATAAAAGAGGTGGAAACAACGCAGTCGGGAGCCGGACATGTAGCTGCCGAGGTATTTCTGAACGATCAAAAAAAGTGGGTACTGCTCGATAGCCAGTGGGATGCTATGCCAGTGCTCAACAATGTTTCTCTCAATGCCGTTGAGTTTCAGAATGCCATTGCGCATCACTATTCTCAATTGAAAATCGCCTCTTTATCCGGCGTAAGCAAACGAATGTATGTCAACTGGATCTATCCCTACCTGTACTACCTTAACTTTTCGTTCGACAACAGAGAGGGGCGCGACATCGAACGCAAAACCATCGATAGCAAAAAAGCGTTGATGCTGGTTCCTGTCGGAGCCAAGAACCCTACCCTGTTTCAACAGAGCCGTAAATTGGACTATTGCCTCTATACAAACGCCTTGAAAGAGTTCTACGCCCCTCCGGAAAACCGTTAACGAAGCGGTAGCGATATTTACCCCAACTCCTGAAGGGGCTTTAATCTGCTTACTGTTTCTTGTGTCTTGTTTCACAAACTTTTCTGTTTGAGCTTACCCAAAGTCCCCTTCAGGGGATATAGGGGTTATTATCCTATTGCCAATACAATCGTTTGCTAAATATTCGAATGGACAGAAAGTATTTTCTCAAAGTATAACTCGGGTAAAATTATTTTCACCTCTTGTTCAGATCCTTCTTTTTGCCAATAGACAATAAAATTCACTTTTGCACTTTTCAGTTCATAGCCTCTTTCCTTCAATGATTCAATTTGTCTTACAAACTGCGTAGAAAATTTTAGAACTGATTGACCTTTTGCATTCAGACATTCATTTTCATTTAAAGTCAATATGTCTCCACTCGTAAGTTGAGATACTAAATACTGTTTGTATATAAAGTAATCAAGCCAAATATCTTTGTGAGTCAGGTGCATTACCAACTCCTTTGGTGGTAGAAAAGTTTCTTTAATGTCAATTCGCTCCTGATTTTCTACTGAAAGGCGGTCAAGCAAGTTTGAATTCAAATGAATGGTCAAGTTTTGTTTTGCTCTTGTCATCGCAACATACAGTTGCCGTTTCGCTTCGTCTGTTGTAGAGTTGAAGTTTTCCAGCATCAGAAAAACATTATCGAACTCTTTTCCTTTTGCTTTATGAATGGTTGAGACAAAGATTGTTTCTCCGTTGTCATTGAAAAAATCTTCCAATTTAGATTCTCGAATAAAAACTTCTAAATCGGATTTGTATTTCTTCTTTGGATTTGTTGTTTCAAAATCCTTAATCATGTTGGTGCAAATTTCCAACTTATTGCTTTTACTAAACTTATTATATAATTCTCTTTTGGCTGTATCCCAAACATCATCGCTGATTATGAAAACAGCATCGGCAAAATTCAACTTGTTCAAAAAGAACCTAACTTCTTCAAGATTATACAAACTGAAACCGTCATTAGTCTGAATCAGTTTTGCCTGAAACCCATTTTTTAAGAGTAACCCTGTAGTTTGTAATGCTTCTTCGTTTGTCCTTGTCAACACGCAAGTGGTTCCTTTGAGATCTGTACTCATTATGTCTTGCACAAGAGGCGTAATTAGATTACAGCTTTGATACCGAACCAATTTTATTTTTCCATTATCGGTTTGTTTTGGAATTATCGGGGTCTCTTTTAATCGGTGAGGAATGCCGTTTACGAACTGATTTGTAAAATGGACAAGGTTACTTTTGCTTCGGTAATTCTCTACAAGTTCGTGCTTAGAAGCTTTTTTT
>CAZFTY010000219.1:0-5030 GCA_964521835.1 uncultured Microbacter sp. | reverse complement strand
TGCGACAGTCGCTGCTTCAACTGTTCGACCGACATTTGCGACAGCACTTTCGACTGATTTTCGAGTGTAATACTCTTATCCGTTTTACCGAAATCGTATAGTTGCTGATTCACATTTACAGTTGCCGAATAGTTATCGGCAGGATACATCTGAAAAGAGCCCAGACCAGGTAAGGTAATCGTCGAAGTCGGACCAATATGCGAATAACCCGACGAAAGATCGATATTCGGATTGTAAGCCGATCTGGCCAACCCGATCTTAGCATTGGCCGCTTCAACATCCAGCTCCGCTTTTTTTACAGAGGGATAGGTTTCAATCACCTTATTGATAACTGCTGACAGCCCAAGCGAATCGCCTGCTACAGAAGTGCCGGACTGTGCATTTAGTAGCGCAGGCAAAGCCATTGAAAACAAGGCTATATATAAAGATAAACGTTTCATTTTATTTATTTTACATTGATAAACATCAATACATATATTAGCGAACAACTTCCCGTTTTTTAGTCCGGGACAAGAAAATAGGAATAAACCCAAGCAAAGTAACACAAGCTGCCACTAAAAAATCATCATCGACCCCCTGAATAAAGGCCTGCAAATTAACATGTTGCAAAATCACACTCTGACTCTGACTCAATGCCGTAGATAATGAACTACCGGCGTGTTGCTGAATGTAATAGGCCATATTCTGGGTAGTATTTTGCAACGCTTGCGATCCCGACACGATAGCCTGTCCGTAAACCTGTCCGTGAAAATTGGTACGCGACGTAAGCAACGTGGTAAGAATTGCAACCCCAAGGCTACCACCGATCTGACGAACTGTATTCATAATACTCGAAGCCTGCCCCATGTGTTCGCGCGAAATCGTCAGCAACGCCATGGAACTGAGTGGTGTAAAAATCATTCCCATCCCGAACCCGCGAATATACAGCGACAGCATAATAAACGAATGCTCCGACATAAACGACAGATTGTAATTGATGACAAAACTGATTGCCAACAAAATGATACCCACAAAAAGAGGTATTTTTGGATTGGTTTTATCAGAAAAAAATCCGACCAACGGAGACATTAAACCCTGGATAATACCCACAGGGAGGAACACCGCTCCCGACTGTAAGGCTGTATATCCCATCGAATTCTGAAGATACAACGGCAACAAAAAGGTACTTCCGAACATTCCAAGCCCAAAAATCATCATAAACAGATTGGCCATGCCGAAGTTTCGATCCCACAACAACCGGAGTTCTATCAGGGGATGTTTACACGTCAGTTCCCGGGTAATAAACACTGCCAGACTGACACCCGATATGGCAAAACAAGCCAGAATGTAGGGAGCTCCCCACCCCTCCGAATTGCTTGCCGAATTGCCTTCGGTTAACGCATATAGCAATACCGGCAAAAAAATGATAACCGAGATAAATCCCACAAAGTCGAATTTGCGTGCATTCGGGTGAATAAATTCCCGTTGAATCACAACCGTAGAAAAGAGCGCGAAAATACCAACCGGAACGTTTACATCAAAGATAAGTTGCCAACTGAAATTGTCGACCAGATATCCACCGAGTAACGGTCCGAATGAAACGGAAGCCGCAGCTGCAATCGACCAGAATCCGAGCGCGAGACCTCTTTGTTGCGGAGGAAATTCGCGCGTAATAATAGCCATACCAAGTGGTTGTACTGCACCGGCTCCAAGACCCTGAATGATTCGCGCGATAATCAACGACGTTTCATCGTTTGACAAACCGCAAAATAGCGATCCTGCTGTAAAGAAAAACAAGCCCCAAAAGTAAACTTTCTTATACCCGAACTTATCGGCCAACCAACCTGCCGTAGGCAACATGGCGGCCATTGCGAGCATATAGGCTGTAACCACCCATTGAATGGTATCGAGACCGACACCAAACGACGACATTATTTTAGGAAGTCCTACATTTACAATGGTTGCATCGAGCACCGCCATAAAGGTTCCCAACATAATGTTGGCCAGCACAAACCATTTGTACCGATTGTTTTGAGGATGAAAAAGGGAATCTCTACCGCGCAATTTCCGGCGAATCCGGTGCGAAGCTGATACTCTTCTCATGACTTCTTAATAATTTTAACTACAGCCGACATACCCGTTCTCAGGTTGAAGGAAGATACTTTAGCTCCGTTTTCGACTGCATCGATTGAAATTTTCACCGGAACACGTTGAGTCACTTTAGTAAAGTTACCCGAAGCATTGTTCGGTGGAATAAGCGAAAATTGCGATGCCGTGGTCGATCCGATAGTAAATATTTTACCGGTAAAAATAACGTCCGGATAGGTATCGATAGTAAACCGGGCAGACTGACCCATGTGCAATGTTTCCATTTTGGTCTCTTCCAGATAGACCAAAATCCAGAATTTATTATTGTTATTCACCGTATAGATCGATTGCCCGGGTTGAGCAATATCGCCCGGCAACAACCATCGTTTAGCGACAACACCATCCGCCGGAGCATACAATTTTGTATTACTCAATTGCGTTGAGATGACTCCGATCTGAGCATCGGATGCCACAATGGCTGCTTCAGCTGCTTTAATCTGTGTTTTCGACACCAACAACTGCGCCTTGGCGGCTTCGTACTGCGCCTGTGCCGTCTCTACAGCCTTTTTACTATGATCGTATTGCTCTTTGGTTACAACGCCTCCGTTGTACTGTTTTTTTGACCGATCAAAATCCTCCTGTGCTTTCTCCAGTCCGATCTGCAGTACTTTGATATTTTTCTCATCATACTGAAATTTTGCTTCCGACTGCATTTTATTGGCTTCGGTTTGGCTTTTACCGGCAATCATTTGTTTCTTCTGAGCCAATAAATCCACGCTGTCCAACTCAGCCAGGAGCTGTCCCTGCTTAACCGAATCACCTTCCTGCACATACAAATGCGAAATACGGCCCATTATTTTCGAACTGACCGAAATATTATCGGATGCCACATACGCATCATCCGTTTTCAGATAGATCGCATAATCGGCATACCACAAAGCCCCTCCAACTACAACTGCTATGACTACCACAGCAAGAGGCACATACACTTTCCAATCTTTTTTTACCTTACTCATGTCTCTCTAAATATTACGCAAGCTCTTTCGTGGCTTGCAAGTTATACATCTATCTCTTTTTTACATTCACCAGACGAACAGCAGTTCTGAATCAGAGTCTTGCCTACCTCTGTCAATATTTCGTTGATATACTGAGCGCTTTCATTCAATTTATGCAATTTATTTTTATCTACCACTAACAAGCTGGCACGTAGCGACTCAGTCATTATTTGTTTGATTTCCCGAAAACGCTCTTTCCCTTTTGCTGTCAACTGAATATAAATAATTCGTCTGTCGTTTTCATCGTTCAATCGTTCCACCATCTCTTCGGCAATCAGTCTGTCCACCAAAGCCGTTACATGAGGCTTCGGAACCCCCAGATGCTGCCCGATACCGGTCATCGTCAATTTGCCATGGTGCCATAACGCACCCAACGTTTGTAAAGTTTGTTGAGACATATTAGTCTTAGATCGAACACCCTTAATAAAAATGCGACCCAAAATAGGAACAACGTGAGACAAATTGTCGGAGATTGATTTTATTTCCAGATCCAAATCATCCATACTATTTCATTGTTATAATTATTACGCTCGATTAATGGTTACAAATTTATAACTATTATCATTACAAAACAATTACAACCGATATTTTTTATAAAAATAATCACATATCACTATAAATAAACACATTAAACGAATAACAAAAAGAGCAGACAGTAAATAATTGCGCAAAAAAATGCCCTTCAAAGCCAACTTCGAAGGGCATAATCAGAAAAAAAATTCTTATTTCACCGACAAAACGGGAAAATATGTATCGTTAGTACTCTGTTTTATCCGGTTTGTTCGTCCAGGCTTCAAAGGCGACAAGAGCCTCATCCCGTAAAATAGAACTCATCGGTAAATTGCGCATTTTCGGACTCAGCTTGAGTTCTTCGTAAATAAACGAATCGTCAAATCCGATATTTTGGGCATCGGTTTTGGTATTGGCATAAAACAACTTATCAAAATGAGCCCAGTAGATAGCTCCCAAACACATCGGGCAGGGCTCGCACGAACTGTAGATAGTACATCCCGACAAATCGAATGTATTCAATTTTCGGGCAGCCTCTCTGATCGCGCTAATTTCGGCATGAGCCGTCGGATCATTATGCTGTGTCACACAATTGGATCCGGTAGCCACCACCTCTCCGTTTTTTACAACAACCGCCCCAAAAGGGCCTCCTCCCCTCTCAACACTCTCAAGCGATAGCCGAATAGCCAACCGCATAAACTCCTTATCATCAGTCATGCTCAAATTCATTAAAGATCAAATACGGCTACTGCCACACGACAATAGCGCTTCCGCTGCACAAAACATTCTCCTACAATTCATCAATATCTTTCAGCCACAATGCAGCAACGGCATCGCTGGGCATCCGCCAATCGCCACGAGGCGACAGGTTGATAGAGCCCACCTTGGGCCCGTCGGGCAGGCAGGAGCGCTTAAATTGTTGTCCGAAAAAGCGACGGACAAATATTTTCAGCCATTTACGGATAACCTCGTCTGTGTATTTCCCGGCAAAAGCATGTTGAGCCAGATAAAATATTTTGGAAGGACTAAAGCCGTAACGAATCATGTAGTACAAATAAAAATCGTGCAACTCATACGGACCGATAATATCCTCCGTCTTCTGGGCAATATCGCCATTGGTATCGGTCGGTAAAAGCTCAGGGCTGACGGGCGTATCCAAAATGTCGCGCAAAGTATCTGCGCTTTTTCCACTCACCTTGTGGTTGGCCACCCAACTCACCAGATAACGAATCAGCGTTTTGGGTACACCCGAGTTGACTCCATACATCGACATATGATCGCCGTTATAGGTACACCACCCCATCGCCAGTTCCGACAAATCGCCGGTACCAATCACCAGGCCACCCTCTTTGTTGGCAATATTCATCAAAATCTGCGTCCGTTCACGTGCCTGCGTAT
>CAZFTY010000218.1:0-5045 GCA_964521835.1 uncultured Microbacter sp. | reverse complement strand
TGATGACAAAATTTCCGCGTGCCAAGAAGGTGATTATCACACTGCGTGGTTCTATCAACGCCAACCACAACACCTGGAGAGGTTGCCTCTACTCGGAAGGCTCGTTGAAAATCTCCAAAGATTACGACATTACCCACATCGTCGACCGCGTAGGTGGTGGCGACTCGTTTATGGGCGGTTTGATCTACGGATTACTTACCTACACCAACGACGATCAGAAAGCGCTCGAATTTGCGGTGGCAGCCTCTTGTCTGAAACATACTATTTATGGCGACTTCAATCTGGTTACCGTTCCTGAAGTAGAAAACCTGATGAAAGGTGACGGCTCGGGAAGAGTTTCAAGATAATTGACCATTTTTCTCATTTACAATTTACCAATTCTAATCTGAAACGTTCTTATGAATTCATCAGATTTAAAAGAGAGATTGAAATCTTTTGCCATTCGGATTATCCGATTGTCAGAAGTTATTCCGAGCACTATCACGGGGAAAACAATTGCCAATCAATTAATTCGGTCCGGCACATCTCCCGGAGCTAATTATCGGGCAGCATGTTTGGGAAAATCGGAAAAAGATTTTCTAAATAAGCTCAAAATGGTGGAGGAAGAATTAGACGAGACGCTTTATTGGCTGGAATTACTAATAGAGTCCGAATTAATAAAAGCACACCTTCTGAATGACCTAATGGTAGAAAACAAGGAACTGCTGAAAATTATCGTTAGTTCTATTAATACGATTAAAAAGAAGCAACAAGATTCCAAGTAAACTGTAACTGAAGAACAAGCCCAATTGTAAATTGTAAATAAATAAATTGTAAATATTTCTATGGCAAGATTTTCAAAAATAGAGGTTTTGGCTGCAATGAAAGAGACCGGCATGGTTCCGGTATTCTATCACAAAGATATTGAAGTGGCTAAAAACGTGCTCAAAGCATGTTACGAAGGTGGCGTTCGCGCTTTCGAGTTTACCAACCGTGGTGACTTCGCTCACGAAGTGTTCCGTGATCTGGTAAAATTTGCAGCTGTTGAATGTCCCGAAATGATTTTGGGCATAGGCTCTATCGTGGATGCTCCGGCGGCAACACTGTACATTCAGATGGGTGCCAATTTTATCGTTGGCCCACTGTTCAACCCCGACGTGGCAAAAGTATCAAACCGTCGTTTGGTGCCTTACACTCCGGGCTGTGGCTCGGTTTCGGAGGTAGGTTTTGCGCAGGAACTGGGCTGCGATCTCTGCAAAGTATTCCCCGGCGACGTGCTCGGACCGAAATTCGTAAAAGGGCTGAAGGCTCCGATGCCCTGGTCGCAACTGATGGTGACCGGCGGTGTAAAACCGGAAGAAGAGAACCTGAAAGGATGGTTCGATGCCGGTGTAACCTGCGTGGGCATGGGTTCCAACCTTTTTCCTGCCGAGCTGATTAAAGCTCAGGATTGGGCAGGCATCACCAAACTTTGCAGCGATGCACTGGCTATTATCAAAAAAGTACGAAAATAAGAGTTGAGAAGGAGATGCGAAAGTATCTCCCTCTTTTCGTTACCTAAATCGAAAAACAATTATGACTTCAGTTACTGAGAAAGTTGGAAAATACCGATGGACGATTGCAGCATTGCTCCTTTTTGCCACGACGGTAAATTACATGGACAGAAATGTAATCGGATTCCTGAAAGATTATTTCTGCTCTCCCGAAGGATTTGGTTGGAGCTCGACCGATTTTTCCACCCTAACATCTGTTTTTACGGCCTTTTATGCCGGGTTTACTTTAGTAGCCGGTTGGATTATCGATAAAATCGGAACCAAGGTAGGGCTGGCCATTTCACTTATTGTGTGGTCGATTGCCGGCATTGCCAGCTCATTCATGGGAAAATCGCTTATTGCCCACAGCATTGCCCGCAGCATCTTCGGCGCTGGCGAAGCCGGAAACTTCCCGGCATCCATCAAAACAGTAGCTGAATGGTTTCCGAAAAAAGAGAGGGCGCTGGCAACCGGCATTTTCAACTCCGGCTCCAATATCGGCGCAATGATCTGCGCTATTTTCGTTCCATGGTGTTTGCTCACATGGACAAGCGGCTCGGAATTCTTAGGCAGCCTCCAGGGTTGGCAAATGGCTTTTATCATCACCGGCGTACTTGGTTTTCTATGGTTGATTTTCTGGAGTCTTTTCTACTCATCGCCTAAAAAGATGCTGGAGAAAGGAAAAATCGGACAGCCCGAATACGATTATATCCATAGCGACAAAGACGAACCGAAAGCAGATGAAGCCACAACGGAGAACAAGAAGGTTTCGTGGGGCAAAATGTTGACCTACCGTCAAACCTGGTCGTTTGTGGTGGGCAAATTCATGACCGACGGCATTTGGTGGTTCCTGCTTTTCTGGTTACCCACTTATGTAAAACAACAATTTTGCGTAGGCCTCTCCGCTGAAGAGACGGCTCAACGGGTGATGCTCTCCAACTTCGTGGTCTTTGGCATTGCCATCATCGGATCCGTTTACGGAGGCTCCATTCCGATGACATTTATGAACAAAGGCTGGGCTGCCTACAAAGCCCGGATGACAACGATGCTCTTGATTGCGATTGCTCCGCTGTCTCTGTTGCTTACTCAGACAATGGCCGGTTTTGGCATCGTGTATGGAATCGGGATCATTTGTATTGCAGGGGCTGCGCATCAGGCATGGTCGGCCAACCTATTTACAACGGTATCGGATATGTTTCCGAAAAAAGCAGTCGGTACCGTAACCGGTATCGGTACAGCATTCGGTGGATTGGGTGGTGTTGCCGTTCAACAAATCGCCGGACGTCTGGAAGACCACTACCGAGCCATTGGTGTCGGTTTGGCCAAAGCCCAGGGATTGATTCAGGAAACGGCTCAGCTTCCGCTCGATAAGATCAAAATAGACAACCTGAAAGAGGTGGTTGTGAATCCGCAAGCGCTGGATCATGCGAAAGAGCTCATTTCTTCCAATGTTTCAACCGCTTATGGAATCATGTTCGGTGTGTGCGCGTTTGCCTACCTGTTGGCATTTATTTGCATGAAACTGTTGGTACCCAAACACCGACCCATTACCGATTTGTAATTTTTATCGTTTCTGATCTATTTAAGCTGCCGGCAAGGAACAATGCCGGCAGCTTTTTTTATGATTTGTGTTTTGATACGACATAAATACTTTAATTTTGCAGAAGAAGTCCAGAATGGAACTTTTGCCACGAAAAATAGATCTGCTTTAATTAATTTGTGCCGGATGAAATTCTTGTTCTCTTTTTGCTGGTTGGCACTTGCCTTTTGTGTTTCGGCGCAGGAGCACTATCGCACCATGCCTTTGGTTGAAAATATCAAGACATTGCAGGTAGGTGTTAGCGGACAAAAAATGTCGTTGCCCGTTATTCGGCTCAACGGCACGGAAAGTATCTGTGTGCAATTTGACGAGATGTCGCACGATCGGAAAAACTACTACTACTCGGTGCGTCATTGCAACGCCGACTGGAGCCTTTCAAACATCACCGATATGGAGGCAATCGACGGCCTTTCGAGTGGAATGATAACGGATTATACCGCCTCGTTCAATACCACTTTTCTCTATACGCATTATGCCATCCGGTTTCCCAACGACCAGCTTCGGTTCCGGATTTCCGGCAATTATTTAGTCACTGTCTACGAAGACAATAATCCCGACAAAGCAGTAGCCGTGGCCTGTTTTTCGGTGGTCGACCCGAAAGTAACGATAGATGGTACGGTACGCGGCAATACCGATCTGGAAATCAACCGCCGGTATCAGCAATTGGACTTTACGATCGACAACAGTCAGTTCCCCATGCGGGATGTTTTGTCGGAACTAAAAGTGCTGGTACGGCAAAACGGACGCTACGACAATCAGGTTTCGGGCATTCAACCATCGTATACCACCCTGACCAAGCAAAGCTTTGTCAATAACCGGGCTCTTGTTTTTGAGGGCGGAAACGAATACCGCAGCTTCGATTGCTCGTCAATTCACACCTTCGGCTCGGGTGTCGACAACATCAAATATTTCGCGCCCTATTATCATGCTACACTGGTTCCTGACGAGTCACGGGCGAACCGTCCCTACGAACGAATGGAAGATGTGAACGGACGCTACGTAGTCAATCTTCAGAACGATGAGAATGATGTCGTGAATGCCGATTATATGTTCGTCCATTTTACCATCCCCACCGAAAAACCATTTTTCGAAGGGTCGCTTTACATCCTGGGTGATTTGAATTACAACCGTTTCGACCGGAACTCACGAATGGAATACAATGGACAGCATAATGCTTACGAACAGACATTGTTGCTCAAACAGGGCGGATACAATTACCTGTATGCCTTTACCAAGGGGAATGATCCGGCGGGATCGCTTCAACCGGTGGAAGGCAGCTTGTGGCAAACCCGCAATGAGTATGTGATTTATGCCTACTACCGCGGATGGGGTGAGCGATACGATCGGTTAATAGGAGTACAAACCATAGAATAAGGAGACAAACAGACAATGAGCGAAGAGAAAGAAGAACAGGAAATGTCGTTTTGGGATCATCTGGAGGCGTTGCGTTGGACACTTTTCAGGTCTGTCATCGCATTAGTTGTGATGATGATCGTAGTGTTTTGTGCCAAAGAATGGGTGTTCGATGTTATTTTTGCTCCGAAAAACTCATCCTTCTACATGTACAAATGGCTCGATTACATCGGGCAGACTTTACATATCTCGTCGCTTCGCTTTGAAGATTTCAACCTGAAATTGGTCAACTATGAACTTACCGGGCAGTTTATGGTGCACCTGAATATCGCTTTCTGGCTGGGACTTATTCTCTCCATCCCGTATATATGCTACCAGTTGTGGTGCTTCGTCAGTCCGGCACTTTATCCCAACGAGCGTCGCCCCATCGTGTGGACATTCATATCGGGAGGATTGCTCTTTTTTCTCGGAGTACTCATCTCTTACAGTCTTATTTTCCCCATTGCCATTCGCTTTTTCTTCACCTACCAGATCAGTCCCGACATTGTCAACATGGTGTCGCTCAGTTCGTACATCAGTCT
>CAZFTY010000217.1:0-5091 GCA_964521835.1 uncultured Microbacter sp. | reverse complement strand
AGCTCCTCAGGTAGGTCTTTCTATTCGATTGATTGTTATCGATCTGGCTCCCGTATCCGAAACCAAAGCCGAACTTCGGGGCTTCAAAAAAGTATTGATTAATGCTGAAATTTTGGAGCGCAGCGGTGAAGAGGTAAAAGACGAAGAAGGATGCCTCAGCCTGCCCGGCATTCATGAAACAGTGCCCAGAAAAGACAAAATCGTGATCCGGTATTGCGATGAAAATTTTGTTGAACATACCGAAACCTACGAAGGATATGCGGCTCGTGTAATCCAGCATGAATACGACCACATCGACGGACATATGTTTATCGACCACATCTCGCCGATAAGAAGGCAATTAATCAAAGGCAAGTTGTTGGCCATTACCAAAGGCACTGTCAGATGCAGTTATAAAATCAAGTCTGTAAAATAGATTCCGATATGTTTTCCCGTCTCAAACGCTGTTTTTCCGACAATCGTTCAATTTGTTTTGTATCGATTATTTTGACCGGAATTATTCTGAATTCCTGTTCGGTTTCGTACAAGTTCAACGGCTCTTCGCTCGATTATACCAAGACGAAGACCATTACCATTGCCGATTTTCCGAACAACGCCACATTAGTTTATCCCCAGCTGGCGCCCAAACTGAACACAGCGCTGAAAGATATTTTCAATCGCCGCACAAAACTACAGCAGGTAAGAAGAAACGGCGACATGCAAATTGAAGGCGAAATTACCGATTACAGACTGACACCCATATCGATACAGGCAAATGCGCTGGCTGCACAGACTCAGCTGACAATGACCATCCGGTTCAAATTTACGAACACGAAAAATCCGAAAGACGACATCGAGACCACACTCTCGGCATCGCAAACATTCGACAGCTCGAAAATGCTGACCGCCGTGCAGGAAACCCTGGCCGACGAAATGGTGAAAGAGCTTACAGAAAAAATTTATAATCAAACAGTAGCACGCTGGTAACCCGGTTATGACGATAGAACAATTTTCACAATGGATGCACCAACCGCAAACGCTCAACACAGAGCATATTGCGGAATTGAGGAAACTCTGTGAAGAGTTCCCCTATTTCTCCATATCCAGAATATTGTTAACCAAAGCCCTTCAAAACTCGGATGACGTGTTGCTTGAAACGGAAATCAGAAAAACAGCAACCTATTGCCACGACCGGCGCAGGTTATTTTTCACGCTCTATCCGCTTGCCGAAACGAATAATCCGACGCCCGAATTTGCGGCATCATTTTTCAATGAAATACCACAGGATTATTTTAGCATAGAAGAGACCAAAGACCCATCGGATAAATCGCAATCGCTTAAAAGTCTGGCACAAAAACTAAAAGACGCACGGTTACAAAAGGCTCAACAGAAGCCCGTTGCCGTGACCGTTCCTGCTCCGGAACCCAAAATGGAGACTCCGGTTACCACAGAAGAGACAGAGGTTTATACCGAAGAAGAGGCAATCCTACTTATTAAAGCAAAGAAATTTGAATCGGCGCTGAAAATATTACGGGTTCTGCATTTGAATATTCCAGAAAAAAGTGTTTACTTTGCAGACCAAATTCGGTATTTAGAAAAAATTATCGCAACTATTAATAAATCATAGCTATATGTATATTTTAGCAACTATCTTGATTGTTTTGGCAGCCATCTTAATGGTGCTCGTGGTGCTGGTTCAAAACTCCAAAGGCGGCGGATTGGTATCGGGATTCTCCTCTTCCAACCAAATCATGGGGGTTCGCAAAACAACCGATTTTCTGGAAAAAGCCACATGGACATTGGCTATTGCAATCGTTTTTCTGAGCATTGTAGCTACAGGTTATGTCGAAAAACAATCGATGCAGGTAGGTTCAGAAGTTACCGAAGGCGCAAGCGCTGCTCAACAACAGGAAGCTTCGAAGACTAAGATCCCGAATTTCAACGAGAACGCCAAACCTCAGGCTCAACCCCAGCAACAACCGGCACAACCAGCTCAGCCGGCAAAATAATTAGAAGATAAAAAATAAGCGCGGGGTGCATATTTTTTGCAATAAAAATTGTACCTTTGCAGCGCAAAAATCGGGGTGTAGCACAGTTGGCTAGCGCGCCACGTTCGGGACGTGGAGGTCGGAAGTTCGAGTCTTCTCACCCCGACCACAAAAACCTGCAAATAAACAGTTTGCAGGTTTTTTTATTGCCTTATGAAATTTCTGGCACCAGAAAAAGAGACAGTACATAAAACAATTATTCTCAAATAAACAGATGGATAAAACGGTTATTTTCACCAGTAATCTGGCGCAGGAGCTCGCCAATCAGATCGACAGACTGAACCCCGATTCGGTTTTTCTGCTCACAGACAGCAACACGCGCAACCTATGTCTGCCCTTGCTGGCCGCCGATAGCACGCTCGCATCCTATCCCGTTATCGAAATTCCGGCCGGCGACGAAAACAAAGATCTGCAATCCGTCTCCATAATTTGGGAATACCTCTCCTCGCACGGAGCTACGCGCAAATCACTATTAATCAATATTGGTGGCGGCATGACAACCGACATGGGCGGTTTCGCGGCTTCGACCTTCAAACGGGGAATTAATTATATCAACATTCCGACCACGCTGTTAGGCGCCGTGGATGCTGCCGTGGGAGGAAAAACAGGGTTTAACTTCAACGGGTTGAAAAATGAGATCGGCGTGATACAACCGGCAGATGCCGTTATTCTGTACGCCGCGTTTTTCCGCACGCTCGACCGGAAGAACCTGCTTTCGGGCTATGCCGAAATGGTAAAACATGCGCTATTGAAATCGGAAGAGGAGTGGAATGCTGTGACGGCTCTTGACTTCGATGCGATCGACTATGACCGTTTGGGCGATCTCACGCAACGCTCCATTGCAATCAAAGAGGCAATCGTAGCGCAAGACCCGACCGAACAGAACATTCGCAAAGCGCTGAATCTGGGACACACTTTCGGTCACGCGTTCGAGAGTTTCTCTCACACCTCCGGACAGCCGCTCCTGCACGGATTTGCAGTTGCATTCGGCTTGGTGTGTGAGATCTATCTCTCCCAGAAAAAACTCGGATTCCCCACCCCGGTGTTATCCCAACTGGTACAGCTAACCAAAGAAAATTACGGGGTAATTCACTACAGCTGTAAAAACTACGATGCACTTTATGAGCTGATGACTCACGATAAGAAAAACGATCGTTCAGGAATCAACTTTACATTGATGGGAGGTATCGGCAACATTCGCATCAATCAACATGCCACAAAAGAGGAGATATTCGAGGCTTTCGATTTTCTGGCTGACTGTCTGGGAATTTAAACTTTCTCGGAGCGCTCTTTTTCCACACGAGCCACAATGTCGTCGACAAAGCTAAAGTCGAGCAGGGTTTTCGAGTCGACAATCAGCTGTGCCTGGGAATAAAAGGGATCGCGAATACGCAACATCTCTTCGATAAAGGAGTGCAACTCTTCGTCCGGTTTCTGACTTACCAGCGGACGCTGAGAACGCCCGTGTTTGAGTCGCTCCACCAGAATAGCGACCGGAACCCGTAGATAAACCGTCAGTCCCGACTCATTCATCAAAGCGATGTTGTCGTGAAAGCAGGCTGCTCCTCCCCCGGTCGCGACAACCGTATCTTCGAAGCTGCAAACCTCCTGCAACAAAGCATGTTCAATATTCCGGAATCCGGTCTCACCCTTCTCATCGAACAATTGGGCGATGGTTTTATGAAAACGGTTTTCGATAAACACATCAAGATCGACCAACCGAAAACCAAGACGAGCCGACAGCATCTTTCCTACCGTCGACTTACCACTTCCCATGTACCCCACCAAAAATATCGGACGCATTGACAATGAATAAGAAATAATTATGAATATGAAAAACTCCGGAGAACTGCTTTGGCTTTCAAATCAGACCCATTTTATTCTCCTACAAAAAAAATAAAAAAAACCGACATTTGCATCCTCTTATCGACCCTTTTAAAAAAAAGAAGTAAATTTGCCCAACTAATGAGTTGAATGATCTTTTTATTTAAATAGCTCTGCCTCACAGGACATCGCCAAAGCGAAAAAGATCTTCAACTATCCATTCTGATACAACTTCTACTATGCAAAAAAGTTTAGTATCCATTACCGATTACTCCAAAGATGAGATGCTTCGGATTTTGGACTATGCAGTGGGATTTGAAAAAAATCCGAACCAACACCTTTTGGATGGCAAAGTAATAGCCACCCTTTTTTTTGAACCCTCAACCCGTACCCGTCTTAGTTTTGAAACCGCAGTAAACCGCCTGAGCGGCCGTGTCATCGGCTTCTCCGACGCAGCCACGTCGAGTTCGTCGAAGGGAGAAACACTGAAAGATACCATCAAAATGGTAAGCAACTACGCCGATCTGATTGTGATGCGTCATCATCTCGAAGGAGCAGCCCGTTACGCTTCTGAGGTAGCCAAGGTGCCCGTTATCAATGCCGGCGACGGGTCGAATCAACATCCGACACAGACCCTGCTGGATTTATACTCCATACGCAAAACACAGGGTCGGCTCAACAACCTGAATATTTTCATGGTGGGCGATCTGAAATACGGCAGAACCGTGCATTCGCTGCTGATGGCAATGGCACATTTTCAACCTACATTCCATTTTATCGCGCCGGATGAACTGAAGATGCCCAACGAATACAAACAGTTTTGCGACGAACAAGGCATTCCGTACATCGAACACAAAGAACTCAACGAAAACATTAACGAGGCCGACATTCTCTACATGACACGTGTACAGCGGGAACGTTTTACCGATCTGATGGAATACGAAAAGGTAAAGAATGTGTACACGCTGAAGAGCAAAATGCTTGAAAATACACGCGATAACCTGCGTATCCTCCATCCGCTACCCCGTGTAACGGAAATCGACTACGACGTGGATGATAGCGAAAAAGCCTACTATTTCGATCAGGCTCAAAACGGACTTTATGTACGTCAGGCAGTTATCTCCCACTCTCTCGGTTTATTATAATTCATAACACACATAAACACTAAACTATTTATAGCTATGAAAATCAGATTTTTGATTCTTGCTCTATCGCTTTTAACATTATCCTCAATACAAGC
>CAZFTY010000216.1:0-5100 GCA_964521835.1 uncultured Microbacter sp. | reverse complement strand
CGGGGCGTTTCACCTCATAAATATTGATCTGAACGTCTTTGTCGGTGATAGTTTTCAACTCTTCTTTCAGTTTGTCGACTTCCTGTCCGCCTTTACCAATAATGATACCCGGACGGGCTGTGCATACTGTGATAGTGATGAGTTTCAACGTACGTTCGATTACTACGCGAGAAACACTCGCTTTAGCCAGACGGGCGTGAAGATACTTTCTCAGTTTACTGTCTTCCAGCAATGTATCTCCATAATTATTCCCTCCATACCAGTTGGAATCCCATCCGCGGATGATTCCCAAACGATTACTTACCGGATTAGTTTTTTGTCCCATCTGCTACTTCATTTGATACGTTAATACTATTCTTTGAGTCAACAAACAACGTTACGTGATTCGAACGTTTGCGTACTCTGTAACCACGTCCCTGCGGAGCCGGACGAAGGCGTTTCAACATACGGCCACCATCGACATGGATAGCGCTTACAAACAAATTACCATCTTCGGCTTTTTGTTCTGTTTTTTGTTCCCAGTTGGAAATAGCGGAACGAAGCAATTTTTCAAGTCTGGCTGACGCCTCTTTGGTCGAAAATTTCAATACTCCAAGCGCTTTGTTCACTTCCATACCACGAATCATGTCGGCCACAAGGCGCATTTTACGGGGAGAGGTCGGAACGTCGTTAAGACGAGCGAAATATTGTATTTTGAGGGCTTCTTTCCTATTTTCTGCTGAATTTTTCTTTCTTGAACCCATTTTATTGATATTTTTATTTTTTCAAGTAAATGAATCAACGGGTTATTTACGGTTACCGCTATGACCGCGGAAAGTGCGGGTTGGTGAGAATTCGCCAAGCTTATGACCCACCATATTTTCGGTAACGTAAACCGGAATAAATTTGTTCCCGTTGTGAACTGCAATCGTGTGACCTACGAAATCAGGTGAAATCATTGAAGCACGTGCCCATGTTTTGATAACCGTTTTTTTACCGGATTCATTCATGGCTAACACTTTCTGTTCAAGCTTCAGATTGATGTAAGGTCCTTTTTTTAATGAACGACTCATAGTATCTCTCTAATTATGCGTTATTTTTTTCTTCTTTCGATAATATACTTGCTTGATTGCTTTTTCGGAGCTCTTGTCTTATAGCCCTTAGCCAACAAGCCTTTGCGAGAACGTGGGTGACCACCAGAAGCGCGTCCTTCACCACCACCCATGGGGTGATCGACGGGGTTCATAGCAACACCACGTACGCGAGGACGTCGTCCTTGCCAGCGTGTGCGGCCAGCCTTACCTGAACTTTCGAGATTGTGTTCTGAGTTGCCAACACTTCCTACGGTTGCTTTACAAGTACAAAGAATTTTGCGGGTTTCGCCTGAAGGCAGTTTGATAATTGCGTAGTTGTCTTCGCGGGAAGTCAACTGTGCAAATGTACCTGCCGAACGAACCAACGCTGCTCCCTGACCCGGACGTAATTCAATGTTGTGAATAATAGTACCGAGTGGAATATTCTTCAACGGTAGAGAGTTTCCAACTTCAGGTGCTGCTTCAGCTCCTGATAACAGAGTTTGGCCAACTTGCAGTCCATTGGGTGCAAGAATATAGCTTTTTTCACCATCAACGTAATAGAGCAATGCGATACGAGCCGTGCGGTTCGGATCATACTCGATGGATTGTACCTTCGCAGGTATTCCTTCTTTGTTACGTTTGAAGTCAATTACTCTATATTTCTTCTTGTGACCACCACCGATATAACGCATGGTCATCTTACCGGAGTTGTTACGTCCTCCGGTATTATTTTTGCCTGTCACAAGAGATTTTTCCGGTACCGCCGAAGTAATTGTGTCGAACGTACCGATAATTTTGTGTCTCTGCCCCGGGGTTACGGGGTTCATTTTACGTACAGCCATTGTTCTACTTAAATATTGCTATAAAAATCAATGTTATCTCCCTCTTTCAACGTAACCATCGCTTTTTTGAAAGCTGAAGTTTTACCGTTGATCACTCCACCTTTTGTGAAGCGGCTTTTCTTTTTACCTGGCATAACAGCTGTGTTTACAGCTACTACAGTTACACCATACATGTCTTCTACGGCTTTTTTGATCTCAATCTTGTTTGCGTCTTTTTCAACACGGAAGCTAAAACGATTGAGTTTTTCACTAAGGCCGTTTGCTTTTTCTGTAACAATCGGTTTAATTATAATTCCCATCACTTTTATCTCCTTATGCTTTAAAGATTTGATCCAAACCGGCGAAAGAAGCTTCAAGTATAACAAGTGATTTTGCATTCAAAATACTGTAAGTATTTAAATCAGAAACAGTTGTTACATTAACACCTTTCAGGTTTCGAGCCGACAAATATACGTTTTTATTTGGTTCCGATAAAATAATAAGAGGCTTTTTATCAGCGACTTTCAAATTTTCGGTCAACGCGATTATGTTCTTGGTTTTTGGAGCCTCGTACTGAAGAGCATCAACCACCACAATAGCGTCTTCTTTTGCTTTGTAAGCCAAAGCCGATTTACGTGCCAATTGTTTCAGTTTTTTGTTCAGTTTGAAGCTATAGTCACGGGGAACCGGACCAAAAACGCGAGCACCACCCACCAAAATCGGTGAGTTGATATCACCACGACGAGCGCCTCCTCCACCTTTCTGGCGGATCAGCTTGCGTGTACTACCGGAAAGTTCGCTTCTCTCTTTTGCTTTATGAGTACCCTGACGTTTGTTTGCCATGTACTGTTTAACATCAAGATAGATAGCGTGGTCATTAGGTTCAATGCCAAAGATAGCCTCGTTCAGAGTTACCTTTTTTCCGGTTTCTTTTCCTTCTATGTTATATACGTTCAGTTCCATTACTTATTGATAATTACGATTGAACCTTTTGCCCCGGGAATTGAACCTTTTACAAGCAACAAGTTGTGCTCGGGGATTACTTTTAACACTTCCAGGTTTTGAATGGTAATAGTATCACCACCTGTACGACCGGCCATTCTCATACCTTTAAATACTTTAGAAGGGAATGAGCTTGCACCTAACGAACCCGGCGCACGCAGACGATTGTGCTGACCGTGAGTACTTTGTCCAACACCACCGAATCCGTGACGTTTAACAACGCCCTGGAATCCTTTTCCTTTTGAAGTTCCTACAACGTCTACCCATGTAGTTCCGTCGAACAATTCAACTGTGAGAGCATCTCCCAGTTTGAATTCGCCTTCAAATCCTTTGAACTCAACCAAGTGTCTTTGAGGAGCTACGCTTGCTTTTTTGAAGTGACCTGCTTCGGGTTTTGTAGTGTGCTTTTCTTTCTTTTCTTCAAAACCTAACTGCAGTGCTTCGTAACCGTCTGTTTCAACGGTTTTGACCTGCGTAACAACACAAGGACCAGCTTCGATAACAGTGCATGGAACATTCTTTCCATCGGCACTGAAAACGGATGTCATTCCGATTTTTTTTCCAATTAATCCTGGCATTTCAATTAAAATTTAACCCTTAACCCCAAAACGGGGGATCGGTCTTGTTTACAATTATTGTTGTACTTAATTTCTCAATTATTCTTGCAGAAGAATCTATCAAACTTTGATTTCTACTTCTACACCGCTCGGCAATTCAAGTTTCATCAAAGCATCAACTGTTTTAGCGGTTGAGCTGTAGATGTCGATCAAACGTTTATAGTTTGACAGTTCGAACTGTTCGCGCGACTTTTTGTTAACAAACGGAGAACGCAGTACGGTAAATACGCGTTTGTGTGTAGGCAATGGAATTGGGCCGCTGACTACCGCTCCGGTTGCTTTTACTGTCTTAACGATCTTTTCTGCTGATTTATCTACCAGGTTGTGATCGTAAGATTTCAATTTGATTCTGATTTTTTGACTCATCGTTATAGTCGATTAATATTAATAGTTGTAGTGTCGACAGCAGCAGGTTAAGAGTCATTTGCTAACCTGCGCTGTTTCCACTCATTATTTTTACAACAGTTCTACTTTACCTTTGGCTTCTGTTACAACAGCTTTCGCAATTGCGGTAGAAACTTCGGCGTAGTGAGAAAATTCCATCGAAGAGGTTGCACGTCCCGAACTGATGGTACGCAACGAGGTTACATATCCGAATGTTTCTGCCAAAGGAACTTTAGCTTTCACAATCCGAGCGCCTGTACGACTCGATTCCATGCCTTCAACCTGACCACGACGTTTGTTCAAGTCGCCGATTACATCACCCATGTTTTCTTCCGGAGTAACCACTTCCATTTTCATGATCGGTTCCAACAGAACGGGTTTTGCTTTAGCACAGGCATTCTTGAATGCAATCTGAGCACAGATTTCGAACGAAAGCTGATCGGAGTCAACCGGGTGGAACGAACCGTCCACAACTTCAACCTTCAACTGATCTACCGGGAAGCCTGCCAGCACACCATTTTTCATAGCGGCGGTGAAACCTTTCTGGATAGAAGGAATGTACTCCTTAGGAATGTTACCACCCTTTACAGAGTCGATAAACTGCAAACCGCCTTCGAAGCCGGCATCAACCGGACCAACTTTAACGATAATATCAGCAAATTTACCGCGACCACCAGACTGTTTCTTGTAAACTTCGCGAAGTTCAACTGTATTCTTGATAGTTTCTTTGTACGATACCTGAGGACGACCCTGATTACATTCAACCTTGAACTCACGTCTCAAACGGTCGATAATGATTTCCAGGTGAAGCTCGCCCATACCTTCGATTACAGTTTGACCTGTATCTTCGTTAGTTTTAACACGGAAGGTAGGATCTTCTTCGGCCAGTTTCGACAAACCGAGACCGAGTTTATCCATATCTTTCTGCGTTTTCGGTTCAACTGAAATACCAATTACAGGTTCGGGGAAGTCCATCGATTCGAGAACGATAGGATTTGCCTCATCGCAAAGAGTATCACCCGTACGGATGTCTTTGAAACCTACACCTGCTCCGATATCACCGGCACCGATCACTTCAACAGGATTCTGTTTGTTGGAGTGCATCTGGAACAAACGAGAAATACGTTCTTTTTTGTCAGAACGTGTATTGTAAATGTACGAACCTGCATCCAGTTTACCTGAATAAACACGGAAGAAGCACAAACGACCTACGTATGGGTC
>CAZFTY010000215.1:0-5108 GCA_964521835.1 uncultured Microbacter sp. | reverse complement strand
CTTTTGCTTCCTTTATCTTTTGGAGAATGAAAGTCTTTAGCCGATTGGTAAGAGAGTTTTTGTGAAAGTTATTGTTTGCATACACAAACCTCTCTACGGCATCATCTTCAGCGTCGAAACACCCCCACACATCTTCTGTAATAAAGTCCAAAGCTTCGGACATTATTTCATTGTTTTTGAGGTGTTTTTTGCTGTCGCAGTCGTCTACTACGATGTAATCAGGACGTTCCGCATCTTCACGCGCTCCACGCGGATCAGAGCCAAAGCCTAAAGATGAAAAGCGAACGCCATCAGTCGTTAAAAACTCACCTTCAGCCCAGTCACCGTTTGAATATTTGTTGCCATAGTCATTTATAATCCTATGGTTATACCTTAATTGAGCCTGTATGCCTGATAACAGTTTCTTTGCTTTTTTATCGGTCTGTCCGATTAAAAGCATATAGTGTAATTCTCCTTTTACAAGGTATAAATACAATGGAATACCGAGGTCGATATGTACAGACTTGCCAGATGATCGGTAAGCCTCCATCAAAGCCTTTATTTGCTTGTTTTCGCAAATGGCCTTTGCAAGTTTCTTATGAAACCATGCCGATTTTTTCTTTGCGTAGTTTGGAAAATAATACTCAAACCAACGTATGTAATCCTTTTTATTGACTTTGATACGGTTCAGCTTATCGGCATGTTTTTCGTTAATGTCGATAGATGTTGCCCGGGCAATCAACAAACAATGTTTGTCGTAGTCGGCTAATAACTTCTGATAATTGTTGGTCTTAGCCATCAAATTTCCATGTTAATCCGTTCCTGCAAGAACATCTTATGATACTTGGTAAAATCATACGCCAGCTTTGGGTCTATTCCGGCCATAAACTTATCAAACTCAATGAAAGCATCGCGAATTACCTCTATAGATAGTTTTTGGGTCATGTAATCATACGCTTTCATAACCTTGCTCAAAGAATCGGCATCGATCGGCTTTACCTCATTGCCATTATCATCAAGTCTCTTTTCTCCTTTTGCTATTCGGGTAGCCTCTTTAAGCAGAATTTTACGCAGTTCAGATGGCCCGGTATCGAACAAAGCCCGGGTGTCGTTCCAGTTGTATTTATCCCGCCATGCGTATATGGTTTTGATGTCTCTCTTTAGCTCTTCCGCAATAGATTCTGGAGCCATTCCTTTCTCGCAATAGAGCGACTCTGCGTAGTTTATTTCAAC
The DNA here is from genome assembly GCA_964521835.1 of uncultured Microbacter sp. Taxonomy (GTDB): domain Bacteria; phylum Bacteroidota; class Bacteroidia; order Bacteroidales; family Paludibacteraceae; genus Microbacter. Next base: position 3,896 of record CAZFTY010000215.1, on the reverse strand, counting down.
CGATGTGGCCTTTTGTACATTCTTTCGTGGTTTGGTTTTATTTGCCATCTTTTTATGTTTTGGAGCACAATTTTACGGCTCTTTTCCTGTACGCGCGTAGTGGGGTTTAAAATGGCTTTAATGTTGCATAAAACAAACATACTGTTTTCTAAATCGCATTAAATAAGCATGGTGTAGATATGTTTTTATGTGCATAATTTCGCAGCATCTAAAAAATAAAATTTGGGTACGCATGATTACTATTATTTGCTCAAATGTTGAAAATGCGGGTCGAAAAAGTGTTAAATGGTAATGAATGAATAACAATGCTTATTAGAGAGATTGATAAAAAAACGGTAGAAGTAAAGCTGTACGGTAATATCGGCGGTTGGTTTGCCAATGGTGAAACAATCAGCGATATGCTTGACGGCTTCGAGTCGACAGGTTACGAGAATGTAATCTTTCGTCTGCATTGCTACGGCGGAAGCGTCATCGAGGGTAATGTTATTTTCAATGCATTCCTCCGGTCAACACTCAACATTACGGCTATTATCGACGGTGTGGCCGCTTCTATGGGTTGTTTTATTCTCCCGTCTATTGCTACCGTGAAGATTGCCGATAACGCTTTCGGTATGATTCACCGCCCAACATCGCCTGCTGGCGGAACTGCAGACGATTTGATGGCAACGGCAAAATTGCTTCAGGACATGGAAGCCAATTTTATCAAACGTGTTTCGGAACGCTCTGGCATGAGCGAAGATGAAGTAAAAGCAAAATGGTTCGACGGTGCAGACCACTGGCTGAATGCTACCGAAATGGTTGCTATTGGTTTGGCAACCGAAGTGATACCGGCAACGGCAAAGAACATGAAAGAACTCGACTCGTCGATGGTTCTGGATTTGGGTGTAGAAGGCGTATTTAATCAATTCGTTGCCTATCTGGGCGACGGCAAGGATAAACCTCAAAGTAAATTACAAATGGACAAAAAAGAACTTATTCAGACTTTAGATCTGGAAGGGGTTGACGAAAACAGCCCCGATTCGCTGGTACTGGCAAAGGCAAAAGAAAAACAGGATGCGTTGACATCTCAAATTGCCACTGCGCAAGCTGCCGCTAAGACTCAGCGTGATGCCTCTATTAAGACTATGCTTGATAAGGCCGTTGCCGAAGGCAAGCTTATTCCTCAGGTAGGGCAAACGCTCGAACAATTGCGCGGCTCGTACGAAACTATCGGGCAAACTGCCGGTGTTGATGTACTGGCCACTGCTTTGGCAGGATTGGGGACAAAACAGCCTATTGCAGGTGTTATCGTGAAAGAAGGCAAAGAAGGTGTGGAAACTGACCCGAAAACATGGGCTGAAGTGATGGCTTTAGAGCCTACCGCGCTGGCAACTTTCCGTAGTGAGAAAAAAGAAGTGTATGCAAACCTGTACAAGGCCGAATTCGGTCGTGCACCTAAATTCTAATTGAAATGGCAAAGAATTATCCTGAAATTTGGTTAGGACGCGTAGAAAAGCTCCTGACATCTGCCGATCAGGCTCCATGGCTTGATGGTATTCCCGAGATTGCTGCCGAAGTGGTAACCTTCGGCGAAGGTACACAGACCGAAAAGAACACGATCTACATTCCGCTAACCTCGTTTGAACCCACCGTGTTGATCAACAACACGACTTATCCGATGGCTCTCGAAGAGTACGATGATGAAACCGCAACGGTTAACCTCGACAAGTATCAGACTCTTCCGACTTCAATCAGTGATGACGACGCAATGGGTGCCAGCTACGACAAAATCGATGCAGCAACTCAATCGCACGTTACTGCTATCGCAAAGAAGAAATACGCGAAAGCTATCCATGCTATTGCACCTACGTCTCATATAGCCGGTTCTACACCTGTCATAAAAACCACAGGTGCCGCCGACGAAGGTCGTAAAATGATGCAGCGTGCTGACATCCGTAAGATGAAAAAGCAATTCGACGTGATGGAGGTTCCGGGTGACGGTCGTCGTTTGGTGTTATGTGCTGACCATGTGAACGACTTGCTCGAAAACGATCAAAAATTTGCCGATCAGTATTACAACTATGCTACCGGCAAAATTGCGAACCTGTACAGTTTTCAAGTGTTTGAATACGTATCTAATCCGTATTTCAACGCTACCTCTGCAACGAAGAAAAGCTTCGGTTCTATTCCGGGTACTGGCGACTATCAGGCATCTGTTGCTTTCTATGCTCCCAATATTGCAAAAAAAACGGGTAATACTAAGCAGTATTACACAGATGCTAAAACTGATACTAAAACTCAGGCAAACAGTATCAACTACCGTCACTATTTTATCTGTGTTCCAAAACGGACTAAATACATCGGCGCCATCATTTCTGATGTAGCTTAATTAAAGGAGGATTAAAGGATGAAACCAACGAAAGAACATATTGAGACGGGCAAAGAGCTGGCAAAAAAGCACGGTCTTAAACAGCTTTTCGTGAACGAAAGCGGAGAGTTTTTTACCTCGCAGAATGCGGCCTCTTTGTCTGTAGGTCACAACAAGGACAAATTCGTAGAAGTGCCATTGACGGCAAAAGAAATCGCTGCTGCTGAAAAAGAAGCCAAAGAGGTAGCTAACAAAGAGGCCGCCGCCAAAAAAGCTGCTGAAAAGGAAGCTGCCGCAAAAGAGGCTGCCGCAAAGGAAGCTGCTGCTAAAGAGGCTGCTGAAAAGGAAGCCGCCGCAAAGGAAGCTGCTGGTAAAGAATCTGATAAAACCGAATAACGATGAGCTTAAGAGGTGTTTCAATAAAAGATGGCAGTGTTGGTGCTAACTCCAACGAGGTTCGTGCATTCGGCCTCGTTGGCAACGGTGTAGCAGTTGAAGGTAGTGTCCAGTTGGGCACTGCTTACAAACTGCTTCGCCCTTCCGATGCTGTCGCAATAGGCATAACGGCAGCTTATGATAAGGCATACAGTGTCAATGTTTACCGACATATCAGCGAGTTCTATCGTCGTGCCGGTGAAGGAATAGCCTTGCATATCATTCTTGTTGCCCAAACAGTTAAACCCGAAAGCATGGTGGAGTCAGCTAAGATTTTAGCTGTTGAAGCCGAAGGTGCAATCAGTGACTTCGGGTTTGTGTACAACGTTCCGAAAGATTATGAACCGGTTCTTGTTGATGGCCTCGAAACTGATATTAAAGCTGCTATTCCGGTGTTACAAGGGTTTGTCGACTGGGCTGCTGAGCACGATATGCCCTGTCATACTATTCTTGAGGGGAGAGGTATTAGCGACACGCTGTCATCGCTGACAGATTTGCGTGCATTGAAAGTAGGTGCTGAAACGCTCGAAGCTGAAAAGGTAACCCTCGTAGTGGGTCAGGACTGGACGTATGCCGACAGTTTGTGGGCTACCGGTAAAAAGTTTGCCGATGTGGGTACATTCCTGGGCGTGATTGCTTCGCAGGATTGGAACCGCAACCCAGGCGAACAGGCAACGCAGAACCTTACAAACGCCACAAAAGGCATTTGGACGGTTGGCGGCCTTAGCAACCACAAGAAGTACAGCGAAGTGTACGACAGTCTTGAAACAATGGACGCAAAGGGCTATGTGTTTCCGATTAAGTACACTGGGGTTTCAGGTTACTTCTGGAACGACGGCCACTGTTGCTGTCCCATAAAGGTAGACGATGAAGGCAATATGAATCAGTATGAAATTTACTACAGTCATACCATCGACGAAAGCAAGCGCGCTTTGCGTGCGGTCTATTTGCCGGAGGTAAAATCGACTGTTTTGCTTGATGCTGGTAAGTTACCTGCATCGAAAGTGGATTATTACGATTCTATCGGAGACCTCGAATTTGATAAACTGGCCGGTAAAGGACTTATTTCAGGCGGTAGCACTGCCACCGACCCGGACAGTGATCTGATTACTGC
>CAZFTY010000214.1:0-5108 GCA_964521835.1 uncultured Microbacter sp. | reverse complement strand
CAAACGCATTCTGATTCCATCCAACCCCTCCTCTTCGTAGAGGCTGCGTATTTCGGCCCTGACTTCGGGGGCGATAGTCGGAAGGTCGTCGATTCCGTTACATACGGCATCGATATAGAGCATCGAACCTCCCACCATAAGTGCAAAGGGGTGTTCCTGAAAATAATCACCGAGAAAATCGAGCACATCCAACTCAAATTTACCCGCGTTATACTGTTGCTGAATAGAGTGCGATCCGATAAAATGGTGAGGTACCTGCCGAAGTTGCTCTTCCGTGGGAGCTGCGGTTCCGATCGACATTTCGCTATAAAACTGGCGGGAATCGCACGAAATAATATCGCTTTGCAACAGGCGGGCCAACTTCAGGCTGAGTGCCGTTTTGCCTACACCGGTAGGCCCAAGCAGTACAAACAATAGCGGTCTCTTTTTTCCGGATTCGTGCATAAACGAGCCAATTGATAAGAATTACCGGCAAAAGTAATCGTTTTTTTTCAACCGTCATAAAAGTCCTGAAAATAATAAAAAAAGTTAACGAATCTCTGCCCGTTAAACGAACCCCGACTCTTTTCGTCTGATTAATTGTGGCTATATTATTTAGTACCGGCAGCGTTGCGGAAGTAGTGTTGCCAATTAACTTTCATCAAATCAATAAACACATGAAAACAAACAAAACCGTTATGATGACAATGCTCTTTCTTGTAATGAGCATGGTAAGTGTTTTAGCTCAGGGTCAATTTGGTAATGGGACTCCGGAAGAACGGGCTACACAAATGACTGAAAGAATGAAAACGTCGCTCAAACTGACTGACGACCAGGTAGCAAAAGTACAGGCTGCCAATCTTCAACGAAATAAAGATATGGCTGCTGCACGCGAAAGCGGGGAGGATATGCAAACAAGCATGCAGTCTGTTATGGCAAAATACAATGCTGCACTGGAAAAAATATTGACGCCTGAACAATTCAAAACCTATCAGGAAAGCAGACGTCAAGGAGCAAACAGGTTCAATGGTCCTGGAAGTGGAAACGCTTCCAATTAAGTAGGTGTTATTTAAGGTGAGAGGTCGCTTCGTATGGTTACGGGGCGACCTTTTTTTGTTGTATGTTTAAATGATAACTTTTTAAGTTGTTGATATTTAAATAATTGAGGCGAATATGTTGTAAAACATATTCGCCTCAATGAGTATTTTGTATCTTTAATTGCTCTTTTAAATAAAACCGGAAAATTAATTCCACATGAAAAACGAGGGTGAAATAACATATAAAGCCATCAGAAGGGGAGATACACGTGCTTTCGAGGGCTTTTACATGAAGTATCAACCCCGTTTGTTTGCTTATGGTATGGGAATTCTGAATGATGAAGAGGCTACAAAAGATCTTATTCAGGAATCGTTTATGTCGTTTTGGGAACATCGCATGAATATAGTAACCGACTATTCAGTAACTGCTTATTTATTCAAAATTTTTCATGGCAAGTGTCTTAAATATTTGCGGATGCGTGCTATTCAAAGCAACTTTTCTCAGTTATCTGAGCTTAAAATGAAAGAAATTGAGATTGCTTTTTATAATCCTGATCGTAATATTTTTGGTTCGGTCTTTATGCACGAAGTCGAAGAGTTATATGACAAAGCCATAAACCAGCTTCCTGCACAGTGCCGCGAGATTTTCATATTAAGCAAGCAGCAGGATATGAAAAGCTCAGAAATAGCAGATAAAATGGGATTGTCTGTCAGAACCGTAGAAAATCAGATATATAAAGCAATACATATTTTAAGACAAGAGATGAAAGATTATGCATTGCCGTTTTTGGCACTATTAACTGCATTAAAGCTTTTTTTTTAACCCTACACCGATGATAAAGGACATTAAGAACATATTACTCATAAAGTACCTCAGAAACGAGTTGTCAGAATCGGAACAAAATGCGATTTTACAATGGATAGAAGAAAAAGATGAGAATAAAGAATTTCTCTTCGGGTTAAAAGAAGCATATCAGCTTAGTAAATGGAAAGAATTCAAAATGCGTGCCGATGCAGCTTCCGGATGGGAAGATCTGAACGAAAGAATGGACCAATTGTCAGAGCAACAATCAGGAAAATCAAGGATTACAAAGTGGTGGTATTATGCTGTTGCCGCAATTTGTTTGCTGTTGGTCGGTTTTGGCCTGAGGGACTGGGTTAATGCCGAAAAGGTAACGTTCAACGCTATTGAAACATATTCTGGACAACAATCCACCTTAATATTGAATGATGGGACTAAAGTAAACCTTAACCAGAATTCAAAACTAATCTATCCGACATCGTTTAACGGAGCGAACCGAAATGTCAGATTACAGGGAGAAGCCTATTTTGAAGTGGCTCATAACACACGGCATCCTTTTCAGGTGGATATCGGAACATATACCGTTAGAGTACTCGGTACCAAATTCAATATTGATGCTTATCCCGATCAGATATATGTTTATACCAGTCTGAAAGAAGGACGAATACAAATTATTGACAACTCGAAGGATGCAAAAGTTCTATCGGAGCTTAAACCGGGCATGCAACTAAGCTACAACCGGCGAACGGGAGAGTATTTTGTGAAAACTATTGATACCGGGCAAATAACAGACTGGGCTAATGGTGAAATGGTTATAAAGCGTCAGACATTGGAGGAAGTTGCGCAACGTTTAGAACAAAAATATGGATACAGTATTCAAATTCAAGACCATCGAATAAATAAGCTGACTTACAGTATAACCATCGATAAAGAACCTCTGGAGGAAATTTTGAGTAATATTCATTTCATTACACCTCAAGTTAATTATTCCATAAACAACAGTACTAAAACGGTGATTTTAAGATAAAACACCAAGATAAAACGACTGTAAAAAACAGCCGATAGCCATAGGTATGTCCAATTGGAAAGAAGCAAAGTTTACGTTTATTATACAAACCTTAAAATGAATGAACTATGATTTTCAAGCCGAAAGTAATTAATCAGAACTCATCGAAGTTCTTTGCAGACAGCACGCGGTTAACATTCTGTTTATTTCTGCTAATATTTACCTTGCTGGGGTTTAGCCCCTCAACAGCTATAGCTCAGGATAAAAGAATAACCATTCATGCTGTTAACGAACCCCTGTCTAATGTATTGACAGATCTAAGTAAGCAGAGCGATTACAAATTTTTTTACAGCGATAATGTTACCGATCCAACTATGCGGGTTACCATTAATGCTACTGACCAATCGCTTAAAGATGTGTTGGAACAAATTTTTAAAGGGAAGGGGATAGGATTTCAACTAAAAAACAAGCAGATCCTTTTATTCAACAAAAAACCTGTCAGTGACCCAAACGTAGAAAACCGCGACCTTCACAAAGTAAGCGGTAAAATTACCGATGACAAAGGAGAACCAATTATTGGAGCAAATGTTATCATCCGTAATTCGGGAAAGGGAACAATTACAGACACTGATGGGCATTTTCAACTCGAAGTTCCGGCACGAGCCACATTACAAATCTCGTACATCGGATATGAGAGTAAAGAAGTTTCTACCAATAATGCATCTGTAATCAATATTCGCCTTAAAGAGAGCAACCGATCGCTCGAAGAGGTGGTTGTTATCGGCTATGGAACACAAAAGAAGAAGGATCTCACCAGTTCCATTGCCACAGTAAGCGGTAGCGATCTGGCCAATTTGTCGGTTTCTAACGCAGCTTCGGCATTGCAGGGACGTATGTCGGGAGTACAAATTGTTAATGACGGTTCGCCCGGCGGCAGTCCCTCCATCCGTATCCGCGGTACGGGTTCTATTTTCAACACCGATCCTCTCTACGTTGTCGACGGCATGATTGTTGACAATATCAATTATCTGGGACCCAACGATATTGAAAATATATCGGTATTGAAAGATGCATCGGCATCGGCCATTTATGGTGTACGCGCAGCCAATGGTGTCATAATGGTGACCACCAAAAAAGGCACTAAAGACGGCTCGCTGAAGGTATTTGTGAACTCCTATGCAGGTGTAAAATCTCCGTCCCGCCTTGTGAAAATGGCCGATGGACCCCAATATATCACGCTGTATAACGAAAAGATGAACTATCTTGGATCGGCATCCAACCAGGTGCAGTATAGTACGTTCAATACCTCGACCGATTGGTTTGATCAGGTGCTTACTAGTTCGTTTACCAATAACGATGATATTAGCATACAGGGAGGAACTGATAAATCGTCGTTCAATGTTGGAGTCAATTACCTGAAGGAAGATGGTCTGATTAAAGACAACACATACGAAAAACTTGGTATGCGTGCCAACTACGACTTCAAACTGAGCAAATATGTTCAGGCAGGGCTCAATATTGTGATTACCAGTGCCAGATCAAAACCAACCAATGGCGATTTACTTGTACAGGCATACAAAGGTCTGCCTATTATGGCGGCTAAAGATGCCAATGGGAAATTTGTCGACCCCACCAGCCTGCCTATTGCTGTAGGTCAGTCGTCGAATCCTGCTGCGACACTATACTATAACTATCAGTGGAATAATGCCTACAATGGTATCGCTGATTTCTTTGTGGATATTAATCTGTTGAAATATTTTACACTCAGAACCACGCTTGGGGTTAATCCTCAATTGAGTAGATATGTTTCGTTTACACCTATTTATAATGTTTCATCGTTTCAACAGAGTACAACCAACAGCCTGTCAAAAGCGCGGAACGACAATTTGAATACTTCATGGGCTAATACCCTGACTTTTGAGAAAACCTTTGCCCGCGATCACAATTTGAAGGTGATGGGAGGTTACTCATACAGGATAAAAAATGCCGATGCTCTTAATGCCTCAGCCACCGGATTGGTCGATTTGCCTGCTATAAATCAGAGTTTTCTGTTCCTGAGTCTGGGTAAAACCGATACCTATGCAGTACAAGCTTCTGATGGCGGTTCCAAAATGGTGCAAATTGCGTATATGGGACGTGTCAACTATGACTACAAACACAAATATTTGATGAATCTTACTATGCGCGCCGATGGTTCGTCGCAATTTCCGAGCAATAATCGTTGGGGGTATTTCCCTTCAGTGGGATTAGGTTGGGTGGTCTCGCAGGAACCATTTATGCAGGA
>CAZFTY010000213.1:0-5126 GCA_964521835.1 uncultured Microbacter sp. | reverse complement strand
AAAATAAGTCGCAAAAAAACGATTTATCGTTGTGTATCTATTAATGTGAGTTGCTATGACACAATTGCTTTTGTGACAAAGTGTTGACGTTAGAGGCACAGCATGCCACGTCTCTACAAATATTGATGAATTACAATAATCCCAAAATCAGATACAAAATGCCTCCGGCGCTAAACCCTAAGCTGATGAACCAGAGAAATCTTCTTCGGGTCAGTATGGCAATTGCGCTGATGGCGATGGCAATCTGAAACAGCGTGATACCCAGTGAGAGCTTGCTGTGCTTGGCAAGGTTTACGTTCGATTCGTTTTGCAACTCCTCGGCTTTGGCCTTGATCTCGGCCTGCTCTTCTTTATATTTACTGATTTTTTGTTGTTTCTCTTCCGAAAGGGAGAGGTGTTGAGCTGCAAGAACTTCTTTGGCAGAGTTGTAGACCTCGCTTTTAATTCCTTTTGCCTGATAATACGCCCATTGATCGGAAGCCTGAATTTGCGAAATGAGGGCTTCGTTGGCTTTGTGCTCGGCAATCAGCCCGGTGATGGCAGCAAAAACGGCAATCAGAGCCGTTGTCAGGGCAATCTTCATCGACCAGCGGTCGTGGCTTTCGTGCGCTTTTTCGTGTATGGTTTCGTGTAAATGTTCGGTTGGTACTTCAAGTTCGGACATAGTGTTATTTTTACAAACGGTTAAACTACAGAATCCTTTCCGGAAACTGAATGCTCCGGGATAGTGTTTGCAAAAATAAACAATTTGTTAGATTGTAGCGAGCTATTTCTTCTCTTTATACACCACATCGATAGCCAACCCTGCAATAATGAGCAGCGCCATCATTTCGGGATTGTGCGGAAACTTGTCGGAGATATTTACCATATAATTGTCGGATGTGGTGAAAAGTTCCTTGCCGATACCGGCCCACTTCTTGGTAACGAGCCCAATCTCATTACCCTGCATATCCCTGAAGGTAAAGTTCCATCCGGTCCAGCTACCTTTTACTTCTGCAATTTTGGTCTGCTCGTCGGCATACACATCGAAAGCTCCGCCCAACGTGAGTATCCGGCTTTTGAAGAACCCGAGCGGATTCCCCTGCTTATTTTTTATCTCTACACGTTTGCGGAAAAAGGTGAAGGGGCGGTGCAGTGTATAGTGGGTCTCTTCGGTGGTGGCATCCTTTATTTCGATGGTGGTCGACATCATCTCTTTGTCTATCAGCAGGCGCATCACCTTTTTCCATGTGGGAATCATCTCTTTGGCGTATGCTACAAGATTGCCTGTTTCGGCATCGAAAATGACGTAACGATCGACCACTTTCAGCAGTTCGAACCGTTCTTTAATGAGGTAGGTGTTTTTTGTAAACATGGCAGGTTGTTTTATTGTATGTACAAATGTACTGTTTTTCTTATAAATATCCATTTTAGTTTGTGTCGAAGCGGCATCGGTAGCCGATTGCAGGGCTGTAATCCTTTTTTCGTGTGTTTTTGTTGTTAAAAAGAGATGAGAAACGACGTTTTGTTTGATGGCTTTGGCAAAAATGAGTACCTTTGCGTGGTTTTTGGTTAACCAATTTCCGCATCAGTTGTCCGGCTGTTTTTCAAGCCGAACCGTTTTGCTCGAGAATCCCTATTATATATAATTTATGAACCAATTATCTGCGCGTCTTAACGCATTATCACCATCTGAGACGTTGGCGATGTCTCAAAAAAGCGCCGAACTGAAAGCTCAAGGCTTCGATGTGATTAACCTGAGTGTCGGGGAACCCGATTTCAACACTCCCGACCACATAAAAGCTGCTGCTAAAAAAGCGGTGGATGATAATTTTTCATTCTATTCACCCGTACCCGGATACCTCGACCTGCGTCAGGCTATCAGTGAAAAACTTGAAAAAGAGAATGGGTTGACCTATAAACCGGATCAGATCCTCTGCTCCAACGGTGCCAAACAATCGGTTTGTAATGTTATTCTCGCTGTTGTGAATGCCGGTGATGAGGTGATTGTTCCGGCTCCTTACTGGGTGAGCTATGTGGAAATGGTGAAATTAGCCGAAGGTGTCAATGTGGTTGTTGAGGCGAGCATCGATCAGGATTTCAAAATCACTCCTGCTCAACTCGAAGCGGCTATCACACCAAAATCGAAAGCCATCATCCTCTGCTCGCCGTCGAACCCTACCGGCAGTGTTTATACGAAAGAAGAGCTCAAAGGTTTGGCTGATGTATTGGCAAAATATCCCGAAATCGTTATTATTTCCGATGAAATTTACGAGCATATCAACTATCTTGGCGAACACCAGAGCATCGCACAGTTCGAAAACGTACGCGAACGTGTCGTGATTGTAAACGGTGTTTCAAAAGGTTATGCCATGACAGGCTGGCGTCTCGGCTGGATTGCCGGTCCGAAATGGGTGGTGGGCGCCATAAATAAATTGCAGGGACAATATACCTCGGGTCCGTGCTCCATCGCGCAGAAAGCGGCTGTGGCTGCTTACAAAGGCGACCAGAGTTGCGTGGAAGCGATGCGCGTTGCTTTCCAGCGTCGTCGCGACCTGATTGTGAAACTGGCCAAAGAGGTTTCCGGCTTCAAGGTGAACGATCCGAAAGGGGCGTTCTACATCTTCCCCGACTGTAGCGCCTACCTTGGCAAATCGTTTAACGGAGAGAAAATAGCAACCGCTGCCGATCTGGCCATGTACCTGCTCAATGAGGCCAAAGTGGCTTGCGTAGGTGGAAATGCCTTCGGTGCTCCCAATTGCATCCGCATGTCGTATGCAACTTCCGACGAAAATATCGAAAAGGCAATGGCACGTATCAAAGACGCGCTGGCTAAACTTGTATAAAAGATAACTGTGTATTTGCATAAAATTTGGAGGAGGTTGTTCAAAAACGAATAACCTCCTTTTTCTTTTATTTGTCGCAGACGCATCGGTTCGATGGGTAACAAAAATGGCGTTTTTTGTCGCCACGAAGATCAATAAATCGATGTATCTGATAAAAAATCAAGAATTTATTTCATAGCTCTTTGTATTCTAAAAAAATAATTCTATCTTTGCAGCCCAATTTAGAGTAGATATATCAAAAATTTAAGTATTTAAATCACAGTCAAAATGCCTACAATTCAGCAATTAGTGAGAAAAGGAAGGACAGCGCTGGTTGACAAGAGTAAAGCTCCTGCTTTGGATGCTTGTCCTCAACGTCGTGGCGTCTGCGTGCGTGTTTACACAACTACTCCTAAAAAACCTAACTCTGCAATGCGTAAAGTAGCTCGTGTTCGCTTGACAAACCAAAAGGAGGTCAATGCTTACATTCCGGGTGAAGGTCACAACTTGCAGGAACACAGTATTGTGTTGGTTCGTGGAGGTCGTGTAAAGGATCTTCCTGGTGTACGTTATCACATTGTTCGGGGTACTTTGGATACGGCAGGTGTAAACGGTCGTCTTCAACGTCGTTCGAAATATGGCGCAAAACGTCCGAAGCCAGGTCAGGCCGCTGCAGCAGCTAAAGGCAAGAAATAATTGCCGGTTCTTTCCCGAGTAAGAAATCTAATCACGGTTTGAGTTATTGGTGACCGTTGAAGGTTGAGTAAATGATCCGGTGGGGTCGTTGAAGAAACTACAGAAAAAACAACCAGAACAAAACAAAATTTTGAATTACAATGAGAAAAGCGAAACCTAAAAAAAGGATTATTTTACCTGATCCTGTTTTTAATGAAGTGGTAGTGACAAAATTTGTCAATCACCTCATGTATGATGGCAAAAAAAGCACTGCTTTCGATATATTTTACGGCGCACTTGAAACCGTAAAAGCCAAACTTCCCAATGAAGAAAAGACTCCGCTTGAAATCTGGAAAAAAGCTCTCGACAATATCACTCCTCAGGTCGAAGTTAAGTCACGCCGTGTGGGTGGTGCTACATTTCAGGTTCCTACCGAAATTCGTCCCGACCGCAAGGAGTCTATCTGTATGAAAAATCTTATTTTATATGCACGTAAACGTGGTGGCAAATCAATGGCTGAGAAATTGGCTGCTGAGGTTGTTGATGCGTTTAATAACCAGGGTGGTGCCTTCAAACGTAAAGAAGATATGCACCGTATGGCTGAAGCAAACCGTGCTTTTGCTCATTTCAGGTTCTAACCTTAAATTTAAACCGGACAAAACCTCGTTACAATATTAACGACCTATTGTTTAGGTAAATATACAAACAAATGGCAAAGAAAGACTTACATTATACGCGTAATATCGGCATTATGGCTCACATCGATGCCGGTAAGACAACAACTTCGGAACGTATCCTGTATTATACCGGTCTTACTCATAAAATCGGTGAAGTGCATGATGGCGCTGCTACCATGGACTGGATGGAGCAGGAGCAGGAACGTGGTATTACTATCACTTCTGCCGCTACAACAACGTTCTGGAACTATTTGAGTGATAAATATAAAATCAACCTGATTGACACTCCGGGTCACGTTGACTTTACCGTTGAGGTAGAACGTTCATTGCGTATCCTCGATGGTGCTGTCGCAACATTCTGTGCCGTTGGTGGTGTTGAGCCTCAGTCTGAGACTGTATGGCGCCAGGCTGATAAATATAACGTACCCCGTATTGGTTTCGTAAATAAAATGGACCGTTCGGGTGCCGATTTCTATGAAGTGGTTCGTCAGATTAAGGATGTGTTGGGTGCAAAACCTTGCCCTATTCAAATCCCTATCGGAGCAGAAGAAAAATTCAAAGGGGTTATCGACCTCGTGAAAATGAAAGCTATTTTCTGGCACGACGAAACAATGGGCGCTGAATATTCTATAGAAGAAATTCCTGCCGACCTGTTGGCTGAAGCTACCGAATGGAGAGAAAAAATGTTGGAAGTGGTAGCTGAATACGATGATGCCGTAATGGAAAAATTCTTCGACGATCCTTCGTCTATTACCGAAGAAGAGGTCAATGTGGCAATCCGTAAAGCAACTCTTTCGATGGAGATTACTCCGATGATTTGTGGTTCGGCCTTCAAAAACAAAGGTGTACAGACAATGCTTGACGCTGTTTGTGCTTACCTGCCAAGCCCTCTGGATACTCCGGAAATTTTCGGTAACGATCCTCGCTTTGAAGATAAGCAAGTTGTGCGTCATCCTGATGAAGATGAGCC
>CAZFTY010000212.1:0-5129 GCA_964521835.1 uncultured Microbacter sp. | reverse complement strand
GTAAAGATTTTGAAAATCCCTGGGGCAAAAAAACACCGAAAGGTGAAATCAAAAAGATGTCTGCACTGCTCGACTCTGCCGTATTCCCCGGTATCCAGGGCGGTCCGCTCGAACATGTAATTGCCGCTAAAGCCGTTGCATTCCACGAAGCGTTGCAACCCTCGTACGTGGAATATCAAACACAGGTTAAGAAAAACGCAGCTGTAATGGCCGACGCATTTATGGCAAAAGGATACAAAATCATCTCCGATGGTACCGACAACCACTCTATGCTGATCGATCTGCGCACCAAATTCCCCGATCTGACAGGTAAGGTGGCAGAAAACAGCTTAGTAAGAGCCGATATTACCGTCAATAAAAATATGGTTCCATTCGACAGCCGTTCTCCGTTCCAGACATCGGGTATCCGTGTGGGAACTCCGGCCATCACCACCCGCGGTGCCAAAGAAGCGCTGATGGGTGAAATCGTTGAAATGATCGATACCGTACTTCATAACACAGACAACGAAACCGTCATCAAATCCGTTCGCGACAAAGTGAACAGCGTGATGGGTGGTTACGAATTGTTTGCATACTAAAATCAGGTAAAAGGTACAGGGTAAAAGGTAAACGGACAGAATTTGCCTGCACAGATCTTTTTCCTTGTACCTTTGACCATTTACCTTTTACCGCTTCTAATTCATGCTCGAACGCACCATTCTCCTTAACGAAACCGTCGATCCGGTAGTATTTTTCGGGGTTAACAACGCCAATATCACTCTGATCAAAAATCTTTTTCCCAAGCTAAAAATTGTAGCCCGGGGCAATGTGTTACGGGCGTTGGGCGACGAAGAGATTATGGTGGCATTCGACGAATCGGTGCAAAAGCTGCAAAATTACTGTGCAGAATACAACCTGCTGAACGAAGAGGTTATCATTGACATCATCAAAGGCAACTCCCCTACCGAAGTCAAGCTCGACAACCTTATCATTCACGGCATCAATGGCAAAACCATCACCGCACGCACCGCGAATCAGCAGAAGTTAGTTAAAGAATTTAAAAAGAATGATCTGCTTTTTGCCATCGGGCCTGCCGGTTCAGGGAAAACCTACACCGCCATCGCGTTAGCCGTTCGCGCACTGAAAAACAAGGAGATTAAACGTATCATTCTGAGTCGTCCCGCCGTGGAGGCCGGCGAAAAGCTGGGATTCTTACCCGGCGATATGAAGGAGAAGATTGATCCGTACCTCCAGCCACTCTACGATGCGTTACAGGATATGATTCCGGGAGCCAAGCTGAAAGAGTTCATGGAAAACGGAACCATCCAGATCGCACCATTGGCTTTTATGCGTGGCCGCACCCTAAACGATGCCGTGGTCATTCTCGACGAAGCGCAAAACACATCGACCATGCAGATCAAGATGTTTCTTACCCGCATGGGCATCAATAGCAAAGTAATCGTCACGGGAGACATGACTCAAATAGATCTGCCGCCATCACAAAAATCGGGATTAATAGAGTCTCTGGACGTTCTGCGGAATGTAAAGGGAATTTCAAAAGTGGAGTTTACGGTCAAGGATATCGTACGCCACCGTCTGGTACGCCAGATAGTGGAAGCCTACGACAAACACGCAAAAAAGAGAAAAGCGCTGGAATCTAAAAAACAGAGTGAGGCGACAAACAATCAACCGGAAACCGGAAACAGGTAACCATTTTTTACGTCTCTACCCGTTTCACAGAGCTCATTCCCTTTATCTTCAACAATTTCATACACAAATTGTTTACCTGTTCAGCTCCGAAAACAAACAAATGTAGCCTTCCGAAAAAGATTCCATCTTTTGTTTCGATATTGATATTCTGGATATTGATCGAATATTCATCTGTAATCACTCTGGCAATTTCGCGAAGCATTCCAAGCCGATCTATACCGTTCATCTCAATAGTAACCGCAAAAGAGAGCTCTTTATGCATGGCCCATTCGGCCGTCACAATGCGTTCACCATGACTTGCTTTCAACTTAAGCGCCTCCGGACACTGCCGCTTGTGTACAATCACCACCTCATCTTCATCGACATATCCGAACACA
Source organism: uncultured Microbacter sp. (assembly GCA_964521835.1). Lineage (GTDB taxonomy): Bacteria > Bacteroidota > Bacteroidia > Bacteroidales > Paludibacteraceae > Microbacter. The sequence continues at coordinate 3,063 of CAZFTY010000212.1, read as the reverse complement.
TCATCGCCCGGAATAGGTTGACAACAGGGAGCAATCCGAAATGATTTCCCCGATTTCTCATCTGTAAGTCGAAAAGTCTTTTTTCGGTCAACCTTTGGCGTTCTTACAGAAAGAGACTCTTCTTCTTTATTTTTTTTGCCGTCGGAACTGCCGAATTGAAGCGTGACAAATTTCTTCAACAAATTTTGCTGCTTCGGCTTGAAGACTTTCTTGGAAATATCGGAAAGATCGATATACTCTTTGCCGGCCTGACGATAGAACTCTTTCTTATCGGATAGTTTGTAATAATCCACCAAGCGCTGAATGGTATCCGGCATCGGAGAGAGATTCACCTTTTTAAGCTCTTCCTCAATATTTTTCTGCCCTGTTTGCGAAACCGAAGTCAGCTCCTTTCTCAACGCCGACTCCAATTTGGTCTTCGCTTTTGCCGTGACAACAAACCGCAACCAGTCATCCTGAGGTTTCTGCATCTTAGCCGTCAGAATCTCCACCTGATCACCGCTTGCAAGCACATGACTCAACGGCACTAATTTATGATTCACCTTCGCGCCGATACATTTGAAACCCAGATCGGAGTGTAGCATAAAGGCAAAATCGAGAGCGGTAGCGCCTTGCGGAATGGTCTTAATCTCACCTTTAGGCGTAAACACAAAAATTTCGGAAGCGAACAAATTGAGCTTCACATTATCCATAAAATCGACCGCACTCGGAGTTGGGTTTTTCAGCTCTTCTTTCAACTCTTTCAGCCATTTATCGAGTTCGGTCTCATCGTCACGCTGCTCTCCCGTTTTATATTTCCAGTGCGCCGCCAATCCCTTCTCGGCCACTTCGTTCATGTGGGTGCTTCTAATCTGCACCTCAATCCAACGACCGTGAGGCCCCATCACCGTGACATGCAACGCTGAATATCCGTTTGCCTTGGGAGTACTCACCCAGTCGCGGATACGCTCAGGATGCGGACGATACAGCTGTGTAATGGCAGAATAGATAATCCAGCACTGCTCCTGCTCGGTCATTTCGGGTTTCGGCTCAAACACAATGCGCAATGCCAACAGATCAAACACCTCTTCAAAAGGAATGTTTTTAGTCTGCATCTTGTGCCAGACCGAATAAACCGATTTTACACGTTCCACCAGTTCCGCATGAAAACCCAACGCGTTTAGCTTGGCCTCTATGGGAGCCTTAAATTCACGATAAATTTCTTCATGCTCTGCCGATTCGGCTTCAATTTGAGCCGTTATTTTGGCAAATATTTCGGGATGTTCGTATTTGAAACTGAGATTTTCGAGTTCGCTTTTGATAGAGAAGAGTCCGAGGCGATTGGCAAGAGGAGCGTAAATGTAGAGTGTTTCGCCTGCGATTTTATATTGTTTGGCGGGAGGCATCGAACCCAGCGTTCGCATATTGTGAAGACGGTCGGCAATTTTAATCAGGATCACGCGAATATCTTCCGACATGGTGAGCAGCAATTTTCTGAAATTCTCCGCCTGCTCCGAAACCCTTTCGGCAAACACGCCGCCCGAAATTTTGGTAAGACCGTCAACGATAATCGCGATTCGCTTATTGAATTGTGTTTCAATATCTTCTACCGTAAAATCCGTATCTTCCACCACATCGTGCAAGAGAGCTGCACAAATAGAGGTAGATCCGAGACCGATCTCCTGCGCCACAATCTTCGCCACCGCTATCGGGTGCATAATGTAGGGCTCTCCCGATCGTCGGCGGATTCCTTTATGAGCCTCATTGGCAAACTCGAACGCCTTCTGGATAATCTCCACTTTCTGACGGTGGGGTGAATGCCGATAGATATCCAGTACTTCATCGAAAGCCTGCTGAATCATCACCTGCTCATCCTGCATCTGCTTTATCGGATCAATAATCATGGTAATTGGCGAAGTGTTAGTGAATAATTCTATGATTCAGGAACAAACTGCCCTTTTTTTCGTTTCAGTTCAAAGTCACGACCCAGGTATTTCTCACGCACAATCGGATTAGAAGCCAGCTCTTCGGCAGTACCCTGAAACAAAATTTTACCCTCGAACAACAGATAAGCCCGGTCGGTAATTGAAAGCGTTTCGTCAACATTATGATCGGTTATCAAAATACCGATATTCATATCCTTCAGGTGCCACACAATATCCTGAATATCCTGAACGGCAATCGGATCGACACCGGCAAAAGGTTCGTCGAGCATAATAAATTTCGGTTCAATTGCCAAACAGCGGGCAATTTCCGTACGACGACGTTCGCCTCCCGAAAGACGGTTTCCGATATTTTTACGCACATGCCCCAGACTGAACTCTTTAATCAATGTTTCGAGCTTCTCTGCCTGCTTTTCTTTCGAGAAATTGGTCATTTCAAGCACAGCCCGAATATTATCTTCGACTGTCATCTGACGAAATACCGATGCCTCCTGCGCCAGATAACCGATACCGGCCTGCGCCCGTTTATATACCGGAAATTTCGTAATCTCCTGTTCGTTCAAAAAAATCTTTCCTTCATTTGGAGTAATCAATCCGGTAGTCATGTAGAATGTGGTTGTCTTACCGGCACCATTCGGACCGAGCAATCCCACGATTTCCCCCTGTTTCAAATTGATAGACACATGGTCGACTACCGTTCGCTTGCCGTAGCGTTTGACAAGATCTTCGGTACGTAACTCCATTGCACTGTTTTGCGACATAATCCGAGCGTTTTAACTACAAAAATAGCAAAACTTCGTAAAAATCGGGCATTTTAATCGTGCGGAATATGTTAATTATGACAAGTAACTGAGTGTAAACACACAAGGGCATGATAATCCGTTTTCACAACACGATTCATCGTATCGGGTTTAGCAACTCAAAAGTCTGCGGATATTCTGAAATTGAGTTGCCGGCGGGTGAGGTAGTTCGGTATGGCATATTGCCGGCCATAAATATCGGTAAGCCACATATACGAATTCACATTACTAATATCCAACAGGTTAAAAACGTCCAAATTAAGGCAAAGCGTTTTCAGCGAAGAACCATATGCCGGCTGAGTGACGGCAGTGAGTAGGAATAACCGTTGAAGGGATTGGAC
>CAZFTY010000211.1:0-5153 GCA_964521835.1 uncultured Microbacter sp. | reverse complement strand
GATTGAAATATATCCTCTATGACTTAAGACGCTATAAAGAAAAACCGAAAGTTTTTCTTTGCGACTCCCGCATTGCGGGACAAGTTTTGCATGAGAAACATATTTTATAACGAACCATTGAAGAATTAATTGTCAATATTTTTCGTTTTTAGTCGGAGGCTGTTACTCACCACCGAGACCGAGCTCAGCGCCATGGCAGCACCCGCAATCATCGGACTCAGCAGGAATCCCCAAACGGGATATAACACACCGGCTGCGATGGGAATTCCGATTACATTGTAGACGAATGCCCAAAACAGATTTTGCCGGATAGAGCGAACTGTCAGCGCCGATAACCGGATTGCTTTGACCACCGCTTGCAGGTCGGACGAGATAATGGTCATCTTTGCCACATCCATCGCGATGTCCGAACCGGCACCCATGGCAATACTCACGTCAGCCTGAGCCAGTGCCTGCGAATCGTTGATGCCGTCACCAACCATTGCGACCACTTTACCCTGTGCTTGTAACCCGTGTATAAAGTCGGCCTTTTCGGAAGGCAACAATCCTGATTTATAACTCGTCACTCCCACCATTCGGGCTACTGCCTGAGCCGTATGCTCGTTATCGCCGGTAAGCAAACAGACCTCTATGCCACGACGTTGCAAATCGGCAATGGCCTTTGCCGAGGTATCTTTCACTTTATCGGCAATTCCGAACAGCGCGACTAACTCCTTGTTGCGGGCAAAGCAGACAACCGTTTTGGCCTCACGCTGCCACTGCTCCATCAAAGCCAATGTCGACGTTGGGATATCCACACCACCATCGTCCATAAGCTTTTGGTTACCTACCGAAAAAACTGTTTTGCCATAGGTTGCCCGTACCCCTTTTCCCGGCACACTTTCAAACGCGTCGGGTGCAGCATAAGGCTCCGTGGATTTGCTCAGCGACGCAATAACGGCCTCTGCCAACGGATGTTCGGACTGGATTTCAATAGCGTGAAGAATCTGCTCCAATTCGACTTTCTCTTCTCCGGAGACCATCCATTCCGCATTCGTCACAACCGGTTTGCCTTCCGTCACCGTGCCGGTTTTGTCCAACACGACAACGTTGATTGTATGTGCCAGCTCCAGACTCTCCGCGTCTTTTATCAGGATCCCATTTTCGGCTCCTTTGCCCATGCCCACCATGATAGCCGTGGGCGTGGCCAGTCCCAAAGCACACGGGCAGGCAATTACCAACACAGAAACCATCACAAGCAACGCCTGCGGTAAAACACTCTCGCCACCGATCACCATCCAGATGACAAAGCTCAGCAGCGCAATTGCCAGCACAACGGGCACAAAGACCGACGCAATTTTATCGACCAAATGTTGCACCGGAGGCTTGCTTCCCTGAGCAAGCTGTACCATCTTGATGATTTGCGACAGCAACGTTTCGGAGCCCACTTTTTTCGCCTCGAAGACAAAGCTCCCCTTCTGATTGATCGTACCGGCAAATACGTTATCGCCCTGCGTTTTTTCAACCGGAACCGGTTCGCCGGTGATGGTACTTTCGTCGACAAAAGAGGTGCCCGACACAACTTCACCATCCAGCGGAATTTTATCGCCGGGCTTCACCAGCACACTATCACCCACAGTCACCCGCTCCACGGGAACTTCCGTAACCTCGCCATTCGGCTGAACGATACACGCCGTATTGGGTTGCATCCCTATCAGTTTCTTAATGGCCGATGATGTATTCGATTTTGCCCTCTCTTCCAGCATTCTGCCCAGTAAAATAAATGCAATGATGACCGCCGAAGATTCAAAATAGACATGAGGTTCCTGCCCCCGGCTTATCCAGAATTGTGGAAAAAGCGTGCTGAACAGACTGAACAGATAGGCAATTCCGGTACTGAGAGCCACCAATGTGTCCATGTTGGCCTTCCCATGTTTTGCCTGACGAAAAGCATTGATAAAGAAGCTTCGCCCATACCAGGCAACCACGGGAGTTGTAAGTGCCAGCATAATCCAGTGGGCATAGGGCAGATGCATTAGCAGCATTGCAATAATCACCACAGGCAGCGCCAAAATAGATGCACCGATCGTATTGTGCCTGAGTTCGGAGAGGTGTGTTTTTTTTATCTCGTCCTGAACGAGGCAGCTCTCCTCTTCCACCAGCATATCGTATCCTGCCGATTGTACGGCCGACTTGATTGCGGAAAGATCGGCGACTTCGGGTTGAAATTCAATCCAAGCGGTAGAGTCGGCAAAGTTCACCGACGCGCTTTTTACCCCGGTCTGTACCTTCAACGTGCTCTCAACATTGGCAGCACACGAGGCACAACTTAACCCGATAACCGGGAAACTCTTTTTTATTGTTGTCATTCACTCTATATTTCATCATTTAACTTCAAATTGTTGTCTTAACAATACTTCGTTACAAAAGCACTTAGGTTGTCGTAAATCAAATTAATAGATAGAAAAAACGGTTTATTGTTTTTTTTCTGCGACTTATATTCTCACGCAAAGGCGCAGAGGCGCAAAGCACTCATAAATAATTGAACTACACATATTACGACTTAAGACGCTACAAAGAAAAACTTTCGGTTTTTCTTTGTGACTTTGCGGCTCCCGCATTGCGGGACAAGTTTTGCGTGAGAAACATATTTTATAACGAATCATTTCTTAACAAGATCCATGCCACACTTCGGGCACTTTCCCGGATGATCCGACACAACGTCGGCATCTTCTTTCATCGGACAGACATAGACCACCTTTTGGCGGAGTGTTGTTTTCTCCGTTGCCGTTTTTGTGGTTGCGGTTGGAGGTGGCGTTTCCGTATGGTTCATCATACTTGGCTTACCCGCCAGTTGTGCCGCAGCGTCCACACTAAAGACCCCATTGGTTACGACTTGCTCTCCCTCCTGTAAACCTTTTGCCACCACAATGTTCTCGCCCAGATCGGCTCCAAGGGTTACCTCCCGCATTTCAAAAGAGGGAGTAGCCGTACCCTGCAATTTCACGTAAACTACCGAACGCCTTCCTGTCCATAACACAGCCGAACGAGGAACCAGCAGATCACCGGCACTCCCTTTGAGTCTGGCTTTCAGCACTCCCATCGCCAGCATTCCGGGTTTGAAGAGTGAATTACGGTTGGGCGCCTCCACCCGGATTTTAACCGTACGCGAACGGCTATCGACCGTAGGAGCAACAAACGAAACCCTGCCGGAGAATTCTTTGCCGGGCATCGACTGCAGTTCATACGAAAGGTTATCTCCGTTTTTGATCCAGGGCAAATCGGTCTCATACACATCGAACAGCACCCAGAGGCGCGATAAATCGGTTACCTCGTACAACGAAGTACCCTGCGACACATAATCGCCCTGATTCACCAATTTCTTGGTTACGACACCCGAAGTGGTCGCTTTTACGGCAAATTCGGTTGCCGGGCGACCACCATTCTCCAACGCATCGATTTGCGCCGAAGAGAGTTTCCACTGACGGAGTTTTTCGCGGGCGGCCTCCAATGCACCGGGCAGACTGCCGTTCAGTTTCTTCGCTTCCAGCAACTCCTGCTGCGCCTGAATCAATTCGGGTGAGTAGACTATGGCAATGGTTTGCCCTTTCACCACTCTGTCGCCGGTAAAGTTGACCAGCAGTTTGTCGACCCGACCCGGCAGATGAGCCGGTAAAACCGATACCGCGCGTTCATCGCTTTCGACCCGGCCGTACAAGCGAATCTCTTTCGAGGCCGAGCCTTTCATGACGGGGGTGGTTTGAATATTTGCCGTCTGCATCGCATCCTCCGACAACGTAATGACCGCGGAATTTTGATTTTCATTGCTTTGTTGCAACGGAATCAGATCCATTCCACAAAGTGGACACTTGCCCGGATGATCCTGCCGGATCTGCGGGTGCATGGAACAAGTCCATATCTGTTTGGCGCTTTCCGATTTTTGAACTTCGGCTTGCTTGCCGGTCGACGAATGAGAAAAGAAGAGCCAACCCAATCCCAGACCGACTACAAAAATCAGCGTCCATTGAATATATTTATTTCGAATCATAATTTTTTAGATCAAAGAGTAAAGAACCAAGATTCAAGACTCCAAAATTTTTACTGTGTACTGAATACTGTTTACTGAGTACTTCCAATTATTTTGCTACCAATTTCTGCAATGCTGCGTAGGCAATTCGTTTATCGGTTTCGGCCTGCAAAACAGCGATCCGATAATCGAGCAATACCTTATGCGTACGCACCAAGTCGTTGAGACCGCTACCGGAAGTCGCAAATTGCGTTCGCTGCAAGTTGAAACTTTGTTGAGTCAACTCCCGGTTTTGTTTCGTGAGCCGCAGGTTCCGGTTTGCTTCGTCAATAGCCAACTGTGTATCTGTAAATTCCATAAAAAGCATATTCTGCACATTGATAGCATTCTCCGTTGCCGATTGTTCCAGGAGCTGCGCCTCGCGTACCGATGCCGCATACTTTTTTCGGTAAAGCGGCAGTTTGACCGACAACATCGGCATCACCATATCCTTGCCGTTCATCGACGACGTACTCATTTCGCTTTTACCCACCACCGTGTAGTTCAATCCGATACCAATCATCGGATAACCCATTTTGCGGTTCATTACCTGCCGGGCATGAAAAGCCTCGATGTCGGCTTTCGACATTTTCAGCATCGGATTATTTTGTTTGATAGAATCGAACAACGCGACGCTCTGGTAATCACCATCAGGAACCGGCAACTCTCCCGGCAGAGTGACCGGAGCATCCGGTTGGCGATTCAACAAAAGATTGAACTGGGTTGTCATCACCTGCCGGCGCTGCTTCAATGAAGCAATCGTGTTGGCAATAGTACCGGTTTCTATCCGTAACTGCAACAAATCGTTCAGAGCCGCCCCAGGTTTACCCATCGAACTGCTGCTTCCCATCGCCGGAGCCTGACGCAGACTATTGTCGCGACTATCACCGGGATTCATGCCCATACTCGCCTTTTGCGGCACCTCACTCATTGCCGATCGCGAAGCGGTTGCGGTAACGCTGCCGTTTTCGCTCCCGAGTTTAGCCAGCAACAATTTCTCTATGCTCTGCAAAAGCATTAATGCCGAATCATTAACAGCGATCTGCCGGTCGGTAAGCCAGAGCTGAAAATAGCTCTTGCGCACATTGTAGAACAGCTCCTCTTTTTC
>CAZFTY010000210.1:0-5198 GCA_964521835.1 uncultured Microbacter sp. | reverse complement strand
AATTACATCGACATCAGCGCGCTCGTGCTGCTCGACGATGAAGGCTTCGACTGGAACGTCGACCTGATTAAAGCGCTCAACCTGATTCGCAAAAAACCGATTCCAGTGATTGTGGCCAATACCGACGGCACCTATCCGGTGACCCGCAAAGATGTGGCTATCTCGGTGGGAGCAGTCGGCGATATGCTCGAAACGCTCGCCCGTAAAACGTTTATCCGTTTCGGGAAACCCGATTCTCAGATGTTCAGCTTTGCATTCGATTTTTGTGCCCGGGAGCATAACGTAACCAAAAATGACATTCTGATGGTGGGAGACTCTCTGATGACCGACATTATCGGTGGCAACAAATTCGGTATCGACACCTGTTTAGTGCTCACCGGAAACGTTCAGCCCGACAGTTACGAGCTGATGATCCGTTCATACGGCATTATCCCCGATTATATCTGCGAATCGATTGCCCTGTAAGCCAAAACCTTGCAAAAACTTTTTTAATATTTTATTAATGAGATTAACGCACACATGCTGCAAAACAGCTATAACTTTGCAGCATGTGTCAATTTCTCTCTTTTCCAACCGAAAGAGATTTTTTTTGTGTCAGAAATGTTGCGCCTAACAACTATTATTCTTCTTATTTCATTGGGTTTCCTACAAATCGACGCCCAAAGTCCGGATATTAATCCAAGCCTACCTCCTATTGGCAAATGGCTCGAAAAACGCGACGGAACTCCCGCCAACTGGCTGGGCAAAAAGTATCAAAAGAAAGAGTTGCTCGAACCGATTAATGTTGTTATTGTCGATCCGTATGCGACAAGCCGGGAAGAGGCAATTGCGAAGTTAATGTCCGAGTGCCGTAAATTTGGCTATCGTGACAAAAAAGGTCATTCGTGGGGATATTGCGCTGAAGTAGGCGGCACGTACATTCATCAGATTCCCGACGAGTACAAACGCGCGCTGGCAAACAAAAGCTTTCTCAAGACCAACAACCACGGACGAATAATGGGGCCTGAATATTACGATGGCAAATACATCTTTGTCGGAGCATTCAGCCGCGAAGCTTTTCAACTCTTCACGAAAGCGCACCATGCTTTTCGCTCCTTTCTGATTGCCCGTAACGATTTTTGCCAGAAACTCGACAAAGGGCAAACATACAAAATCGTAGGCCGCTACAATCTGGAAAACAATATCAACACCAATCAGCTCACCACGGGCGACCACGACGGAACGGCCATTTTGTTGTACGCCAACAGATAAAACAGAAGAGACACACGGCCGTGTGTCTCTTCTCGTGTATCTCTTCTGTTTGTTATCAATCGATATCGCCCCTGATTATACGCGGGGACGAATCTGTTTGAAGAAATCATTGCCTTTGTCATCCACCAGAATGAAGGCAGGAAAATCTTCCACTTCGATTTGCCAAATGGCTTCCATACCTAATTCGGGATATTCCACGCATTTGATGCTCTTGATATTATTTTTGGCCAGAATGGCAGCCGGACCACCAATCGATCCCAGATAGAATCCGCCGTGTTTCTGGCAGGCATCCGTTACCTGCTGGCTACGGTTTCCTTTTGCAATCATAATCATGCTGCCGCCGTGGCTCTGGAACAGATCGACGTACGAGTCCATACGACCGGCTGTGGTCGGGCCCATCGAACCGCAAGCCATTCCTTCCGGAGTTTTAGCCGGACCGGCGTAATAGATCGGATGCTCTTTCAAATATTGAGGCAAATCTTCGCCCTTGTCGAGACGTTCTTTCAGTTTGGCGTGTGCAATATCGCGACCTACAAGAATAGTACCGCTCAACAACAGGAATGTGGAAACCGGATATTTGGAGAGGTCGGCCAACACTTCATTCATCGGACGATTAAGGTTGATCTTCACACCATGGCTATGACCGCCAGCCTGTTTGTATTCCGCAGGAATCAAACGTCCAGGGTTTTTATCCAGCTTTTCAATCCAGATACCCTCTTTGTTGATTTTTGCTTTCACGTTACGGTCGGCGCTACACGAAACACCCATACCCACAGGGCAGGAAGCGCCGTGACGCGGCAGACGCACCACGCGAATATCGTGTGCATAATATTTACCGCCGAACTGGGCACCCAGACCGATAGTTTGAGCAGCCTTCAACAATTTAGCTTCCATTTCGAGATCACGGAAAGCCTGACCCCATTCGTTACCTTCGGTAGGCAGTTCGTCGAGATATTTTACAGAGGCCAGTTTCACGGTTTTCAGATTGGCTTCAGCAGAGGTACCACCAATTACAAAGGCAATATGATAAGGAGGACAGGCAGCCGTACCCAGCGTTTTCATCTTTTCGATCAGGAATTTTTCGAGCGTATCGGGATTCAACAGCGCTTTGGTTTCCTGAAACAGGTATGTTTTATTGGCAGATCCCCCACCCTTTGCAATGAAAAGGAATTTGTATTCGTTACCGTTGATGGAATAAACATCAATTTGAGCCGGGAGATTACAACCCGTATTCTTTTCGGTGTACATATCCAGCGCTACGGTTTGAGAATAGCGGAGATTGTCCTGTGTATAGGTATTGTACACACCATGAGCCAGCGCCTCTTCGTCGCCACCACCGGTCCATACATTTTGACCTTTTTTCGCAACAATCGTTGCAGTTCCGGTATCCTGACAGAAAGGAAGTTGGCCTTCAGCCGCGATTTCGGCATTGAGCAGCATGGTAAGTGCCACAGCCTTATCATTTTGGCTTGCTTCAGGATCGCTCAGAATGGAAGCTACCTGCTCGTTGTGCGCAGGACGCAACATAAAAGAGAGATCGTGCATGGCTGCACGGGCAAGTTTTGTCAAACCTTCCGGTTCTACTTTCAGAATTTCATTGCCATCAAAATTACCAACCGACACATGTTCTTTGGTAAGCAGGTAGTACTCAGTTTTGTCCTTTCCAACAGGAAACGGATCCTGATACTTAAATTCGGGAGTTGCCATAAATTATTGATTTAGTTTTGATTATATTGTACAGATGTTCGTCTGATTTCCTTCCAAATGGTTGTCAAAATTACTAAAACTATTCCATTCTTACCGAATAAACAGGGGCAAAATATACTTAAAAAAAGGGGGTTACCACAGTACAAGAGAAAATTTCAACGACCCAATTCATTCATAACCAAAGGCTAAAGGCAACGATGAGAGTCTAACCACGTTAAATTATCATAAATCGGCATCACAATAGGTACAGGTAGAAAATCTTGCCGTATATTTGCAGTGTATTAATATAGTAATACACTAATACGATATAATATGATTGCAATAGAAAACATGTCATTCTGGTACAAAGAGAAATCGAAAGTATTCGACTCTTTGACAATGGAGCTGGAACCCGGCAAAATTTATGGCCTTTTGGGTGAGAATGGCGTAGGAAAGACCACTTTTTTGCGCATTATGGCCGGACTGCTTTTTCCAAAGGAGGGAACGTGCGAAGTAATGGATTACACACCCGGCAAAAGGTTACCCGGTTTTTTATCCAGGATTTTTTACCTGCCCGAAGAGTTTATGGTATCGCATCAAAAAGCGGATGATTATGCCCGCAACGTCGGTCCCTTCTATCCCAATTTTGAATACAACCAATATGCAACCCTGATGCAGGAGTTTGGTGTGGACGGAGAGAAGAAACTGCACGAGATGTCGTTCGGGCAAAAGAAGAAAGCGATGATTTCGCTGGCATTGGCCTGCAATACCGAGCTGTTGTTGCTCGACGAACCGACCAACGGGTTAGACATTCCCTCCAAGACGGTGTTTCGCCGCGTGGTAGCGCAGGCTGCCGATGACAACAAATGCATCATTATTTCGACACACCAGGTGCGCGACCTCGAGTTTCTGATCGATCCGATTGTGATTCTGGAACGCAACAATGTACTGCTGAATCAATCGGTCGAGAACATTACTCAAAAACTGAAATTTGCCGTAGTGCCGGAAGTACCGAAAGATGCCCTCTATTCGGAACCGATGATGGGTGGTTTCGGGGTGGTAATACCCAATACGGATGGAGAAGAAAGCAAAGTAAACATCGAATTGTTGTTTAATGCAGCGATTGCCAATCGGGCACGTTTTGCCGAATGGTTCAATTAATTTCTAACACATTACGATTATGAACGAAACATTTAATATCCAACGTCTTTTTCGGGTGGTAAAAGCCGAAACTTTTGCATTCCGCCGCTACTATTTTTTCTATGTCATATTTGCGGCTGCTTATGCGGCATCCGACATTTTGATTAACCGCACAGGCTTTCATCCCAATGTATTTGCAGGTCTGGGAGCCTTCCTGATTGTCATCGCTCCGTTTATGCTATACAATGACGTATTTCACAAAATAAAAGGAGTGAACTATACTATGTTGCCGGCATCCAATCTCGAAAAATGGATTGCCTTCTGGTTTCAGAATGTCATTGTCGTTCCTCTCATCATCGGAGCGCTATGGCTCATATTATCGGGTCTCGAATATACGCTGTTCGGCCAACCGATAGATATACACATTGACAAAGAAACATGCACCTTTTACCTGCTGGTGGTTTTAGGGATGCAGGGCATTGCCATGATAGGCACCTTATCGTTCCGCCGGTTGAAATGGCTGAAAACATTAGGAGCCATCTTCATACTACAGGTAATTTCTCTTTTGATTTCCAGATTTCTACTATATCAGTTCGACCTGAAAAGTTTCATTATCGAAATACAGGCCGCCAACTTAACACCCGATACCAACGGATGGATTTTCAGCTACATGAAGATTATCGCTTACACAATCTTCCCATTCGGGCTATGGCTGGTATCTTTCTTTAAACTACAAGAGCAAGAATTATAAAATTGCGTTCAGTAGGCACTAACCAAATTACAAAAAAAATGGAATTCAATAACAACAAACCCATATATCTGCAAATAGCCGACTTTGTATGCGACAAAGTGCTTCGTAATGAGTGGAGCACCGGCGGCCGCATTCCTTCCGTAAGGGAGCTGGGAGCCGACCTGCAGGTCAATCCAAACACCGTTATGAGGACGTACGATTATTTACAGGGCGAAGAGATCATTTTCAACAAGCGGGGCATCGGATATTTTGTGGCAGAAAATGCCGTTCAGAATATTGTAAAGCTAAACCGTACGGAATTTTTCAGCCATCAATTGCCAATGATATTCAATGCCATGGATGTATTGGGAATTACTATCGAAGAGATCAA
>CAZFTY010000209.1:0-5211 GCA_964521835.1 uncultured Microbacter sp. | reverse complement strand
GAAAGGTCGGACTATACTAAAAGTAATGCCTTTAGCTGCGCTGATTTTTAATTCAGACGAGATAAAACTCAATTAGGTGACATATCAGATAATCATATAGAATAATAACACAATCACTCTCCGAAAAAGAGAATATACTGCTATATATCAACGATATATAGCAGTATCTATTTTAGATAATCTAAAATAGATAATCTAAAATAGATAACATTCCTGTTTTTGTACTATCTTTGTTGCGGGAATAACAACAAATCAACAGGATATGGAGAAACAACAAGGAGAAAACCCTTTTCTTATTAAAGGATACCAGGATGCTTCCCATTTTTGCGATCGGGAGGAAGAGATGCAACGTTTGCTGGCAAACGCCAACGACGGTGCCGATACAACGGTGATTTCTCCACGGCGCATGGGAAAAACGGGGCTTATCCATCGTTTCTTTGACCAGATAAATCAAGATCATCTGTTCGAAACAATCTACACCGACATTTATCCGGCGCGGTCGTTGCAAGATTTCACCCAATTGATGGCAGAGGCCATTCTGAAAAAATTTCCCGAAAAGAGTACGATAGGTGAAAAGTTCCTGACATTCCTGAAAGGGTTCCGCCCGCTGATCAGTTTCGACACTATTACGGGAGAGCCTCAGGTGCAGTTATCATACCAAACGGAAAGCGAAAAGGAATACACGTTGCAGGCTCTTTTTCAGTTTTTGAACGAACAGAAGACCAAAATCCTGTTCGCCATCGACGAGTTTCAGCAGATTGCGGAATTTCCGGAAAAGAACATGGAGATGCTGTTGCGTACCTACACCCAACACCTCAATAATATCCGATTCATTTATTGTGGCAGCAAAAAAGCCATGATGACCGATATTTTTTCGAATGCAAAGCGCCCATTTTATGGTACAACCCGCTTTCTCTATTTAGATAAGATAGATGCCGACAAGTACACCGTTTTTATCCGGGAAAAATTCAATTCCAACGGCAAACAAATCGATAATGAATCTCTGAATTTCATTCTGAATTGGAGCAAGCGCCATACCTTCTACACACAAAATCTCTGTAATGTAGTTTTTCGCCTTTCCGACACAGAGATTACCCCGGACATTGTGAAGCTGGCCTGTGCCGATTTGCTCACGAGCTACGAACCCGTTTTTTTTCAATACAGAAGTCTGCTGACTCCGGCGCAATGGAATTTTTTGATTGCGGTGGCCAAAGAGGATGAAGTAAGGCAACCGACCGCGCAACGGTTTATCATGGATTACAGAATAGGCACACCGGCAAATGCCCGCCGGCTATTAAATGCGTTGATAGAAAAAGAATTGATTCTGGAAACCGTTACCAAAAACGACAAAGTGTATCGGGTTTACGATCTCTTTTTATCACGGTGGCTACAGTCCGAATATTAACCCGCCTGTTGTTATTAAAAAATGAGAGGAACCGGAATCACTCCGCCTCCTCTCCGTGGCTTAATGAGCTTGTAAAGCGGCAAACCGACCGCACAAGCCATCAGCCTCTCTTCATCTAACTAAAAAACCCTCCAAACTATTTTCCATCTATATCCCAAATGCCGGTAACCCTTTCGAGCTCTATCAGGGCAGACACATAACCATAAATAGTTTCCAGATAGTCGTTGCGCAGATCGTTGTAGGTGTGCTGGGCATTAATCACATCTACCAATCCCGTCTCTCCGCGACGGTATGAATAGATACGCCCATCGAGAATCTTCCCGGCACTTTCGATCAGGCCGGTGTGGTACTGATCGATTTGTTTCTTTGCCGCCAGATAGCTGTTGTATGCCTTGGTTACTTCCGATTCGATCTGCAGTTGCGTATCCTCAACCTCTTTTTTACTCTGCTCTACGGTGAGTTGTGCTGCGTGCACGGCTCCACGGTTGAAGTTGGAAAACTTGAGAGGAATGGTGATACCTGTGGACAGCGTATTATACGAAGGTGCCGGAGCAATATCGTTTTTCACCACCGAGTTGTAGGCATACTGAGCATTGAGATTGAACTCGAAAGCACGGTTGGCACGAAGTAACCGTAGGTTTTTCTCGGATATTTCGCGGTTTTTAATTGCCATTTTAATAGCTCCCCTATTTTGTTGCGCCTGTGCAATCAGTTTGGGCAGAAAAAAATCGTGCGGTTCCAGCGGAAAACCACCGGATGGAACCGATGACGTTTTTGCGGCTGATTTTCCCTGCAAAGTTGCCAGATCGGCAATGGCATTTTCCATGTCGGCACGGCTGCTGCTGACGGCATTCAACTGACTACGGGCTTCGAGTGCTGTTTGCATGGCATCGAGCTCGGATGCTTCCCCATCGGCATGACGAAGGCTATCGGCCTCAGCCAACTTGTGTAACTGCCCGTAAGTATCCTTCTGCAAAAGGTAGATCTTTTGCAGCTTCAGTGCCGAATAGTAACCGAGAGCCGCATCGGCCCGCAGGTTGAACAGATAATCGTCGAGAGCCAGCTGCGACAGTTCGTATTGCGAACGAGCCAGCGCAATATTGGCTCCCCGCTTATTTCCCAGATTGATGGGATAGCTGAGTCCGGCCTGCCACGATTGCCCCATTTTCATTGTCTGATCCTGATTGTTGGAATAGTTGACCGACAGTTCGGGATCGTCGAACACTCGGGCGGCACGCAGCTGAGCATCGGCAATGGGAACGTTGAACTGCTGGGCGATATAGCCCAGATTGCCTTTCGACACGTTGGTCAAAAACTGATGCAGCGACAGCGAATCTGCTTTCCCCGCAGGTTGTTCCTGTGCCAACAACAGTCGGAAAGATACCGTTAGTGCGATGATAAATAGTGTCGTTTTTTTCATAATCCTACTGTTCTAAAAATTTATCCACTTTTTGCCGCTCATCATGCCGCTTTTCAAGCAAATAATAGAGCGCGGGCAACGCATACAGCGTAATAACCGTTCCGAACGCAAGGCCATACACAATCACCGTCGCCAGGGGTCGTTGCACATCCGATCCGATATTGGTGGAGAGCGATGCCGGAACCAACCCGAGAATAGCCACCGTAGAGGTCATTACAATTTGCCGGAAGCGATGTGTTGCTCCCTGAATGACTGCCTCCTTTAGCGGATTGCCGATCTCCCGTAAATGATTGATATGCGAAATCATCAGTACCCCGTTCATGATATAAACGCCGAACAGGGCGATGAAACCGACCGCCGACGATACATTGAATGTCATTCCCGTAATGTTGAGCGCCACCATTCCTCCGAAAACCGAGAGCGGCAGAATACCCATCTGCAATCCCGCCTGCCTGAAATTGCCGAAGCTCCAGAATAAGAGCAGGAACATCAGGGCAAGAGCCAACGGAACGATCAGTAGTAAGCGGGCATAGGCACGGCGCTGGTTATCGAACTGACCACTCCATTGAATATGAAAGTCGTCGTGATTGTAGGGTACCTGTTTTTCAATAGCATGATTGGCGTCGTGAAGGAAGGAGGTAATATCGCAATCGCGCAGGTTTACCCGCACGTTGATAAACCTTTTGTTCTGTTCGCGGGTAATCGCTCCCGGGCCGGTGGTAGTGCGAATTTCGGCAATTTGCGAAAGCGGTATTTTTGCACCACCGGCCGATGTCAACATCAGGTTACCGATATTTTCGACCGTAGCCCGCGATTCGTCGGTGTAACGACAGGTAACATCGTACGATTTATTGCCGATAAATACCTGCGAAATGGCTTTCCCTCCGAGCGCCACTTCGATGAGTTCGCCCACATCGGAAACATTCAGCCCGTAAAGGGCAATCTTATCACGGTCGGCACGGATTTGCAACTGAGGCAAAGGGGGCTCCTGCTCTATACTCACATCCTCAGCTCCTCTGATATGCCGCACTACCGTAGCCACGTTTTCTGCTATTTTTCGTCCTGCAATTTGATCGTCGCCATAAATTTTAATGGCCAAATCGCTGTGCGAACCGGCAATCTGATCCATGACCATGTCGATGATGGGCTGTGAAAACGCCACATCGTAACCGGGAAGTGTTTTCAGGTCGGCAGACATTTCGTCGATCAGGTCGTTCTTCTTTTTGCCGTGTTTCCATTCATCGTAAGGTTTCAGTCCGATCGAACATTCGACATGCGACGGAGAAAACGGATCGACACCTTCGTCGTCACGCCCCACCTGTGTCAATGCATAAGTCACTTCGTCGAACTTCATAATATGATGCCGCAACGTATCGGCCATCTCTTTCGCCTTGTCGAGCGTAATACCAGGAGGCAATTCCACCTGTAACCACAGAGAACCTTCGTCGAGCGTCGGGAGAAAATCTTTGCCAACGGTGATGGACAAAATAGCGGTCAGGACAAGAATAACGGACAACGGAGCCAACACCTTTTTAGGCCGTTCCATCAACCGTTTCACAAAATCGTGATACCAGTCGGTCAGTCGCTTCAACCACTTCACCTCTTTTATTTTCTGGGGTTTGTAGTAGATAATATAAGCCAGTCCGGGCATCAATAGCAATGCTACCGCCAAAGCTCCCAGAATGGCATAACCCACGGTAAAGGCCATCGGGGTGAACATCTTTTTCTCAATCCGCTCAAAGGTGAAAAGCGGCAGATAAGCCATGATGATTATCAGCATGGAGAAGAAGATGGGTTTTCCCATTTCGGCACAACGTTTTACAATATTCTCTCCCTTCAGATACCCTTCGGGCGACTCTTCGCGTTTGCGCAGCACCGTCTCCAGCATGACGATAGAGCCTTCGACAATGATACCGAAATCGATTGCTCCCAGCGACAGAAGATTGGCCGGAATATTGGTGAAGTGCATCAAAATAAAGGCAATGAGCAGCGAAAGAGGTATGGCTGTTGCAATAACCAGAGCGGCCCGCCAGCTTCGCAGAAAAATAAGCAGCACGATAAGCACTAATATCACACCAAACAGCAAGGTATGTGCAACGGTGTGCAGCGTAGCATTTACCAGATTGGTGCGATCCATATAGACATGAACATGAACATCGTCGGGCAACCCTTTGCTGTTCAGCTCATCGATGGCCGCATGAACATTGTCCAATACCTGCGACGGGTTTTCGTGGCGAAGCAACTGTACCACACCTTCCACTCCGTCGCTGTATTCACGGGTGCGGTCGGAATAACCGAGAATTCCTTTTCTCTCCAGATTTCCGTATTTCACCGTCCCCAAATCATTGAGATAAACCGGTAAGCCATTGGCGCTTTTCACCACAAT
>CAZFTY010000208.1:0-5218 GCA_964521835.1 uncultured Microbacter sp. | reverse complement strand
GTAACCTCGATTGTGTCTATTGTTACAACATTTGGAAAATGCCGGATGGCAAACGCGTTCCTTTTAATTCGTACAAAAAAGCCATTGCCACACTCGATACAATTTTTGCTATGGCCGACATTCGTTCGGTAGTACTTACCGGAGGGGAGCCGTTTCTTTCCGAACGTTTTGCCGAAGTGGTACTCCATTGCTGTATGGCTGGTAAAACGGTTACGCTGATTACCAATGGTACGCAGGGAGCAAAAAAAGCATACAAACAGTTGATAAAACTCGGGGTGGGGCTGTTTGAACTACCTGTTCATGCAGCACAGCCCGAAATTCACGACGCTATGGCTAAAGTGCCCGGTAGTTGGGCAAAATCGACCGAAGCTATTGCCGAAATTCAAAGGTTGGGCGGTTCGGTGGTGGCTGTGGTGGTTATTACGCGTCACAATGTGCGTCAATTGGGAGAAACTCTTGATTTTATTGCTTCGCTGGGTTGCCGAAGAGTGATGCTCAATCGTTACAATATCGGAGGTAAAGGTTGTGTTAGCCCGATGGACGTTTCGGCAACAGCGGAAGAGCTTCGCACGGCTTTTGCAATTGCAAATAAAAAAGCTACAGAACTTGATCTTTACCTCACGGCAAATGTTTGTTCACCTGTATGTTTGCTTAATCCGGACGATTATCCAAATATCGGATTTGGACATTGTTCGGCTAATGTTCTGTACCGTCCAATTACACTGGATATTAACGGGAATATTCGCTTGTGTAATCATTCTCCCGTAGTGGCAGGTAATATCTACGAAAAGCCATTGCAGGAGATTCTGTATTCCGACTATTCCGATTCGTGGATAAATGCGGTTCCAATATTCTGTAAGCAATGTGATCATTGGAATGTTTGTCAGGGAGGTTGCCGTGCTGCGTCAGAGCAGGTGTATGGACGGTTGGACAGAGAG
Source organism: uncultured Microbacter sp. (assembly GCA_964521835.1). GTDB lineage: Bacteria > Bacteroidota > Bacteroidia > Bacteroidales > Paludibacteraceae > Microbacter. The sequence continues at coordinate 4,280 of CAZFTY010000208.1, read as the reverse complement.
GATCCCATTATTAATTATGCCGGTGTCTCTGTTTCATAAAAAACAAAACACGGGATGACCTTGCGATCATCCCGTGTCAATTTCAAGAGCGTTTTTAGCGCTTATTTTATGCCGAGTTTTTTACGAATATCCTTTGGTATGGCATCTTTGTGTACCGAATAATCGATTGTTTTGTATTTTACAAAAGCCTCGGAGATATACCAGATCCCTTTGTATTTGTTGTCTGTACCCCATGAGTTTTTAATCATATAGTATTTGTTGCCTTTCTGGTCTTTGGCAATACCGAAAATCTGCATTCCGTGGTCGTCGGTAGTTTCGTAGTTGTCGAACCCTTTCTGGCGCAACTCCTGCGTAATCTCTTTTTCTTTTACAGGCCCGGTTACTTTGTAGAGCATGTCTTCTTTTTCTTTTGTGCTCAATCCGATCCATTTGGCTTCGTCGGTTCCGGCAGGAGCTTTGTTGATGTCAACATCGGGCACAACGCCGATTCCCTGGCGGGTAAATCCTTTTTCACTCACATCTGAGCCCCACGCAACGGTGTAACCGTTGTTGATCGCATTGTCGATAATGGCCATCATCTCGTCGAGCGGTACATTGTACGACTCGTCCCAACGCCAGTTGTCTTCAATCTCAACGGCAAATTTGGTGTAAAACGGATGATGGGTAAAGGAGGTGATTGAAACGTAGTCGTCCATGTTTAATCCCAGCGATGCGGCAAAAGATTTCGGAGTGTATTTCTTGCCATTGTAGGTGAACTCTTCGGGGATTGTTCCCAGATAGGCATTGAGAATGCCTTTGAAGCCGTCGAACCATGCTGTCGAGAGATGTTTGTTGGGGTTTTTGATAATTGCATCGACATAGGCTGATGTTGTGGCATCTAACTCTCCGTGGCGGTGTTTATCCTCTCCGTAGTTCAAGCCTCGCATAACGGTGTCGGGTACTGCGCCGTAATCTTTAAACGCACCGAATACGTCGGCAAAAGAACCTCCGGCTGCAAAGTTGATTTTGCCATGCATGCGTACATACTTCTGCGCCTTTTCCTGATAATTGTGGTGTACGACAAACATTTCGGAGAGGTCGTATTCGGGTTTACCCATGCGAAGCAATTCCGATTCGAGGAATCCGATACCTGAGAAACTCCAGCAGGTGCCCGAACTGGCCTGATTCTTTACAGAGGTTATTTTGTTGGCCTTTACGGTAGTAAAGACAAAGCCAACGCTGTCTTTCTTCTCTTTGGTCGCTTCCTGAGCAAATGCAAATGTGCAGCTCAGACAAAGTGCCATCAGCAGTGTCATCTTTTTCATTATCAATCTCAATTATGTTAGTGTGAATGTTTTTAACCGAAAAGATTGTTTTGGAAAAACAATGCAGTAATTATTCGTTTCGGATTACAAAGGTAAGGAAAGTTTTCTTTTATTCAAGAATAGAGAATTTTTGCTGTGAAAATGGCAGTAAAACAGGTGATCCGGTGCTGAAGCTTCATCGAAATGAGAGTAGTTACTGTCAAAGTGATGTTTAGCCTCTGTCGGTCTAATATTTTTGAAATGAGTTTGTTATATTGTCCGGAGTAAAAGAGGTGAATTTTATAAAATTTAGCACTCCGAGGGTGAAAAACTACCTGAGTTTTTAGGCGGTGTATAATTATTCCAGTAACTTTGCGCTTTGAAAAATGAAATAAAGAAATTTTTCTATAAATCAAATCAAACTTAACTATATCAATTATGCAACCTTCACACATTGAACACATTGGGATTGCCGTTAAGAGTCTCGATGCCGTGATTCCTTACTACGAAAAAATGTTGGGTACCAAGTGCTACTCCATCGAAGAAGTTCCGGAACAGAAAGTAAGAACCGCTTTTTTCAAAATCGGTCAAACTAAAATCGAACTGCTCGAATCGACAGATCCGGAAGGCCCTATCGGTAAGTATATCGAAAAAAGAGGCGAAGGCGTTCAACACATTGCATTTGCTGTTGAAGGTTTGCAGGATCAACTCAATACATTGGCTGGCGAAGGCATTCAACTGATCGACAAACAACCGCGTAAAGGTGCCGAAGGGTTGAATATCGCATTCCTTCACCCGAAATCCACTTTCGGTGTATTGACCGAACTTTGCGAAAATCCGAACAAATAAATATAAACTGAAAACCTCTCCCCGACCCTCTCCCCAAGAGAGGGAGTAAATCTGACTTAACGATTAGTTTACTGGTTTTCTCCTTTTGAAGAAGGAGGGGTCTTTAATCTTAATATTATTAATTATGAGCAATCAACTCACTAAAGTGCAAGAACTTATTGACTTGCGCGCACAAGCTCGTCTTGGCGGTGGTCAAAAACGTATTGATTCGCAACACAAAAAGGGAAAATACACAGCGCGCGAACGTATCGACATGCTGTTGGACAAAGGTAGTTTCGAAGAATTCGATATGTTCGTAAAACACCGTTGTACCAACTTCGGTATCGATAAAGAAACTTACCTCGGCGATGGTGTGGTAACCGGTTCGGGTACCATCAACGGCCGTTTGGTGTATGTTTTCGCTCAGGACTTTACCGTATTCGGTGGTTCTTTGTCAGAAACACTCGCGTTGAAGATCTGTAAAGTAATGGATCACGCCATGAAAATGGGCGCTCCTTGTATCGGCATCAACGATTCGGGTGGAGCTCGTATTCAGGAAGGTATCAACGCTTTGGCCGGTTATGCTGAAATTTTCCAACGTAACATTCTTGCTTCGGGCGTTATTCCTCAAATCTCTGCCATTTTCGGTCCTTGTGCCGGTGGTGCAGTATATTCTCCGGCTCTTACCGACTTCAATATCATGGCAAAAGGTAGCAGTTACATGTTCCTTACCGGCCCGAAAGTGGTAAAAACCGTTACCGGTGAAGATGTAACACAAGAACAACTTGGTGGCGCAAGCGTTCACGCTTCCAAATCGGGTGTTGCTCACTTTGCAGTTGATACCGAAGAAGAAGGTTTGAACCTGATTCGTCACCTGGTTAGCTTCCTTCCTCAGAACAATATGGAAGAAGCTCCGGTTGTTCCTTGCGAAGATCCGATCGACCGTCTGGAAGATTCGTTGAACGAAATCATTCCTGACAACCCCAACAAACCTTACGATATGTACGAAGTGATCGGTGCTATCATCGATAACGGCGAATTCCTCGAGGTTCACCGTGACTTCGCCCGCAATATCATCGTAGGTTTTGCCCGTTTCAACGGACAGTCTGTTGGTATCGTGGCAAACCAGCCGAAAGTATTGGCCGGTGTGTTGGATAGCAACGCTTCGCGTAAAGCTGGTCGTTTCGTTCGTTTCTGCGACGCTTTCAATATTCCTTTGGTTACTCTGGTCGACGTTCCGGGCTTCTTGCCGGGTACAGGTCAGGAATATGCCGGTGTAATTACTCACGGTGCTAAATTGCTTTACGCTTATGGTGAAGCTACAGTGCCTAAAGTAACTGTTACATTGCGTAAATCGTACGGTGGTTCTCACATCGTAATGAGCTGTAAACAACTTCGTGGTGATCTTAACTACGCCTGGCCTTCTGCCGAAATCGCAGTAATGGGTGCCGATGGTGCTGTTGAAGTATTGTACAGCAAAGAAATCAAGGCTGTTGAGGATCCGGAAGCTCAAAAAGCAATTGCCGAAGAAAAGAAGAAAGAGTACAACGATTTGTTCTGCAATCCTTTCAACGCTGCCAAGTATGGCTATATCGAGGATGTAATCGAACCGCGTAACACCCGTTTCCGTATCATCCGTGCATTGTCTCAATTGGCTACCAAGAAAGTAACCAATCCGTTGAAAAAGCACGGCAATATTCCACTTTAATTTTCATTTAAAACTTATTCGAAATGAAAAAGAAAGTAACAATTGACGAAGCGGTTTATGCTGCCATCGGTTTGGCATTGCACGAACTGGCCGACGAAGTACATGACGTGGAAAGCAACGTTTTGACTATCAAACACGAAACTTTCAGCTACTCGCCATGGAGCTCCAAAGCTTTTTCAATGCGCCAACCTTACAACGTAAAGAAATAGTCATCACACAGAAAAATTATTCATCATGAAAGAATATAAATATAAAATAGCTGGTAAGGACTACAAAGTTGTTATCAACAAAGTGGAAGATTTCGTTGCTGAAGTTGAAGTGAACGGCGAAGCTTATCAGGTTGAAATGGAGAAAGTGGAAAAAGCTGCTCCGGTTATCGTTCGTCCTGTAGTAGCTGCCGCTGCTCCTGTGGCAAGTGCTCCTAAATCTGCTGCCGGTGCTGCCGGTGCCATCAAATCTCC
>CAZFTY010000207.1:0-5234 GCA_964521835.1 uncultured Microbacter sp. | reverse complement strand
GTCTCAACCCAAAATAAGAGTCCATGCTGCCGTAGAGTTATTTACGGAAAAAGTACTGGAGATTCCCGTCACAAGTATCAATGTGCCGGAGCAATACCTGCTAAGAACTTTTCCCGCTACCGTGAAGGTGATGTGCATAGTCGGCATGTCTCACTTCAAAACGCTGACACCGGCCAATATACAGGCCGTTATTAATTACAAAACGCTGACGCAGCTCAACACGGGGAAAGCTAAGATTGAAGTATTCGCAACATCGTCCGATTTAATTCGGTATCACGTTTCTCCTGCATCCGTCGATTTTCTTCTCGAACAAAAAAAATAGGCATGACAATTATTGGAATCACCGGAGGAATAGGATCAGGAAAATCGATTATTTCCAAGCTTTTACGCACGATGGAGTATCCTGTCTACGATTCGGATAGCGAAGCAAAAAAACTCATGCACTCCGACCCGCAGGTAACGCACGAACTGCGGCAGGCATTCGGCGACACAATATTTACAGATGGACATCTGGACACACAATGTCTGGCTCGTAAAGTCTTTGCCGATACAGCGCAACTGCATTTGCTAAACAGCATTGTACATCCGGCCGTAAAACGCCACTTTCACCTCTGGACAGACCGCCAGTGCCGCCCGATCGTTTTTTTAGAATCGGCTATTTTGTTTGAGAGCGGATTTGACGGCGAGACCGATAAAGTCATATTGGTTACGGCTCCACTGGAAGAACGCATCGCGCGGGTAATGCACCGCGATCGGTGTAACCGCGACCAGGTAGTGCAACGAATGGCTCAGCAATGGACAGAAGAGCGCAAAGCTCAAAAATCCGATTTTATCATTGTAAACGACGGCGTTCACGCTATAATAAAACAAACGGAAACAATCATCGCGACACTGTCACAACTCTGACCGCGACCCAATATTTACGAAAAAAGAATTCATATTCTTCATGACTCACTATCGCTATCTTTTCTTCGATCTCGACAACACCCTCTGGAATTTCACAAAAAACGCCCGATCAGCACTATTTGACGTTTACACGCAATACAACCTCTCCCGGTATTATCCCGAATTCGACTCGTATGTACAACAATTTGAGGAGAATAATGTTACTCTCTGGCGACTTTACGGAGCCGACAAAATAACGAAAGATTTTCTGAATTGCGAGCGATTTTTATCGCCTCTCAGGCGTTTCGGCATTCTGAACGAACCATTGGCCCGGGAAATGTGTACCTTTTATCTGGATCAATGTTGCAAAAAAACCGACGTAATGCCGAACACATTTACCGTTCTCGACTACCTGAAATCGCGTTACGATCTCTATATAATTTCAAACGGATTCCGGGAGATTCAGTACAACAAGCTGGATCGTTCGGGATTATCCGGATACTTCAAAGATGTCTTTTTATCGGAAGAGATCGGATACCACAAACCGAAACCCGAATTTTTCGCGCACATTTTCACCGCAACCGGCGCTATCAAAGAGGAGAGCTTAGTCATTGGCGACAACTTCGAAGCCGACATCGAAGGAGCTATGAATTTTGGCATCGATCAGGTCTATTTCACCCCGGGCATAACAACCGAGAACCTCAACCGACAACCAACCTTTATCATCCATGATTTATCGGAGCTTTGTCTGTTTTTATAACATGAGTATCGAATACGTTATCTAAAGGCTTGAAGAGTCCGATTTATACAATAACCGGTACACACTTCAATCTATGCGATCTGAAAAGCAGATAAGTCTCAACGAGGCGCCTTTGACTACATCGGTTTTAGCTGCGATGATTTTATTTACGCTGATTTTCAAGTCAATTCAGGCGGTATAAAGTACCATTAGATCATAGATCCGATAGTCGTATTTTACAATCATAATTATCCGATTATATTTTCATAAAATAATTTACCATTTTATGATTTTTTACAGTAACTTAATAAGAAACGCAGGATAATTGCCTATCTTTGTATAAATCCTTATAAGAAACAAAAGTATGTTTGGAATCAACCTTAACGGATTAATTCCGTTACGATCGGAAGCGAACGAGGGAAGCGAACAACTAACCCAGATTCTTTTTGGCGAATATTTCAGTGTAGATGAAATTCTTGAACGCTGGGTACACATTCACAACACCCGGGACAACGAAACCGGCTGGATCGATCGTAAAATGATGACGCCGATCGACGAGACACAGTTCAATGCATTAGCCGACCATGAGCCAACCATCGTAGCCAAACCCATTGCATATGCCACTCTCTCCGACGGGAGCCAACAACCGCTACCGGGCGGCAGTCTACTCCCGTTTTACGACAAGAACCAACAGCAATTCTCCATTGGCTCCCGCACTTTTAAATTTGCAATGGAAGATACCAATGAAAACAAAACCATGGCCGACTTTGTCGATACCGCACTTGCATACCTTCATGCCCCTTACCTGTGGGGAGGAAAAAACGTCATGGGCATCGATTGTTCGGGCTTAGTTCAGGTATCGGCACTAATTTGCGGAAAGCAACTCACCCGCAATGCACGACAGCAAATTGCGTTCGGAGAACAGGTAAACTTTTTGTCCGAGGCAAAACCTGGCGACATCGCTTTTTTTGATCACGACGATGGATATATCAGCCATGTAGGCATTTTACTAAACGATCATCAAATACTCCATGCTTCGGGGGAGGTGCACATTGCCCCCATCGATAATCAGGGAATCAAATCGGTCATCACCGGAAAATACACTCATTCGCTTCGACTAATAAAGAGAATGTAGCAACAGAAAATCATTGAACCTTAAATACCTTATGCTATGAACAATGGACACCTCCCCGTTTTGTTTATTGGACACGGAAGTCCGATGAACGCTATCGAAAACAATGAATTTTCGTTACAATGGAAAGAATTGGGGCGCACATTGCCAAGGCCGGATGCCATTTTGTGTATTTCGGCACATTGGCTGACAAGCGGCACTTACGTTACCCAATCCAGACACCCACGCACCATACACGACTTTGGCGGCTTTCCGCGGGAGCTGTCCGATATGAAATATCCGGTTCTCGGCAAACCCGAATTAGTTGACGAGATTATTGAAACTCTCCACGAATCGAATATCGAAAGAGATTTGGAATGGGGGCTCGATCATGGCAGCTGGAGCATTTTGGTTCACATGTATCCCGAAGCGGATATTCCGGTAGTTCAATTCAGTCTGGATGAGAATCTTTCGGCTCAAAAACATTTCAATCTTGGCCGTCAATTGGCTTTTTTACGTGACAAAAATGTATTAATTTTGTGCAGTGGAAACATTATTCACAACCTTCGAATGCTCGATTGGAGTAAAAAGGATGATGAAGAGTTCGGCTATGATTGGGCAAACACCGTGAACGACTCCATCAAAGAGCTGATTATCAACAACAAGATTGATGATTTATGCAACTACCCCAGATTGGGTGCGGACGTACAAAAAGCAATCCCTACTCCGGATCATTTTTGGCCATTATTTTATGCTCTTGGTTTGAAACAACCCAACGAAACCATCAGTTTCTTTAACGACAGAATAGTGATGGGATCATTATCGATGACCTCATTTATTATACAATAATATTTGCAATCAATAGTTAGATTTTATGAAAACCAATCCGGACGAATGCCTTTATTGCACCAAAAACCAGATGCTAAACGAGCTAATGATTAAGATTTGCGACCTTTCGGTTTCAGAACTTTTTCTTTTCAAAGAACAATCATATCGCGGTCGCACGCTGGTGGCATACAAAGGTCATGTCGACGGTCTTTTTGAACTGAACGACGAAGAACGCAATGCATTTATGTCTGACGTAACCAAAGCTGCAACAGCCATGAACAAGGCTTTTCATCCGGACAAAATCAATTTTGGAGCTTATTCCGATACCTTGTCTCACCTGCACTTTCATATTGTTCCGAAATATCAGGGAGGCTACGGATGGGGCGGTGTATTTGAAATGAATCCCAAAAAGAGTTATCTGACCGACGAAGAATACACACAGGTAATCGAAGCTATCAAAGCTGCTCTCTAAGGCATAGTGCCATCACATAAAGACAAAGAAGACAAGTTCTTCTCTCTCTTCTCAAAGCAAAGGTTGATTATTGTTCAACCTTTGCTCTGTTTTTAATACGGTAGGAATGAAACGATTAATATTATTTTTTTGTTGTATTTTATATATCACACACGCTGCGGCATTGCGTCAACCGAAAGAGATAAAAAGTCAGGTTGACTCGCTACTGCTGAGCTATGAACGATCGTATCCCGGATTAGGCAAATTTCGGGCTAAAGAAATAGCCATCAATCCGACCGAAAAACGGGTAACTGTTTATTGCAGCGACGCACTCTCGTTCATTCCCTACCGCCCTGCCCTGGTATCTAAGCTTTACGCTCAGTTAGATTCGTTAATCCATCCGGGACAATCGGATTATACGATGTTGGTTTATGCCGGCAACAAAGAGATCAGCTCGCTGATACCGAACATGTTCCGCCCAGACAAGCAAGTAGACAAAACCCGATTCCCCAAAAAAGAGTTTCAGGGAACACCTCTTTTGCAATCACTCTCGAAACCATACACCATCACCGAGGGACTACAAAACCGCCACATTGCTCTGTGGCAGAGTCATGGCCTGTACTACAATATCCGCACCGATCGCTGGCTCTGGCAACGGGAGCGTGTTTTTCAAACGGTAGAAGACAAATATACCATGAGCTATGTGCTCCCCTATCTGGCGCCGATGCTCGAAAACGCGGGAGCCTCCGTCTTTATGCCACGCGAACGCGATACGCAAACCAACGAGGTAATCGTGGACAATAACGGATCTTCAGGTAAATCGATCTACCGCGAACGAGGAGGAGCCATTGAAACCGGAGGAAATTCCGGATTCGGATTCACCAAGAAACAGTTAGAAAACACAGAAAATCCGTTTGCCTTGGGTACATACCGCAAAACAAGTGCCCGGGCCAGTGAAAATACACTATTCGAATGGCTACCCGATATACCGGAAGATGGATGGTACTACGTATCCGTTGCTTACAAAACTGTTTCCAACAGCACTCAACATGCACATTATACGGTTTATCATACCGGCGGGCAGACGGAATTTTCGGTTAACCAACAAATGGGTGGCAGCACCTGGATCTATCTGGGCCAATTTTATTTCAAAAAAGGAGTTCATTCGGAGATTGGGCGCGTAACGCTCACCGGCGCATCCAAAGGAAGAAACGCCATAC
>CAZFTY010000206.1:0-5248 GCA_964521835.1 uncultured Microbacter sp. | reverse complement strand
TGTACTGATTTTTAATCTCTTCCATAACATTACTCTTTTGTTGTAACGCTATTTCTGGACGAGACACTGCTGAAACAAAAAAGAGGATAGGCATCAACTGCTTATCCTCTTTCTGGTTATCCACCCCAACCGTCCCTGTCGAGGTTGCGATAGTTGATGGCCTCCGCAATGTGTTGCACCTCTACCTTTTCGCAAACGGCCAGATCGGCAATGGTGCGTGATACTTTAAGAATGCGATCGTACGCCCGTGCCGAGAGGTTAAGCCGTTGCATGGCATTTTTCAGCAGTGCCGATCCAGCGGCATCGGGTGTGGCGTAGGTGCGTAGCTGCTTTGAACTCATTTGAGCGTTGCAATAAACTCCGGTGCTCTCTTTGAATCGTTCTTCCTGAATTAACCTCGCTTTAATTACTCGTTCTCGAATGGTCGCGCTTGGCTCGGGCATACTCTCTTCTGACAGTTTGTCGAAAGGTACCGGCACAATTTCAATATGGATGTCTATCCGGTCGAGTAAAGGACCCGAAATGCGACCGAGATATTTCTGTACCATGCCCGGAGAGCAGACGCATTCCCGTTCGGGGTGGTTGTGATAACCGCACGGACAGGGATTCATCGATGCAACCAGCATGAAACTGGCCGGATATTCGATGGCAAATTTAGCGCGGGAAATACAGATCTTACGGTCTTCGAGCGGCTGTCGCATCACCTCCAGTACCGTACGTTTGAATTCCGGCAGTTCGTCAAGAAAAAGGACTCCGTTGTGAGCTAATGAGATTTCGCCCGGTTGTGGAAAGGTGCCGCCACCAACAAGGGCAACATCCGAAATAGTATGATGTGGATTCCGGAATGGGCGTTGAGCCAGTAACGAAGTGTTACCGTTCATTTTCCCCGCTACCGAATGAATTTTTGTTGTCTCAAGAGCTTCGTGGAGAGTAAGTGGTGGTAATATCGAAGGAATTCGTTTAGCCATCATCGATTTCCCCGCGCCCGGAGGTCCTACCATAATCAGGTTGTGGCCACCGGCAGCTGCAACTTCAATGGCTCGTTTTACACTCTCTTGCCCTTTTACATCAGAAAAATCGGCATCGAAATGGCCGATATTGTCGAGAAAATCTTTGCGCGTATCGACAATTACCGGTTCAAGATGTTTGTTTCCGTTGAAAAAATCGATCACTTCGGTAATGTTCTCAGCGCCATACACGTCAAGATTATTGACAACGGCGGCTTCGCGTGCATTTTGTTTTGGGACAATCATTCCCTTGAATCCCTCCTCGCGTGCTTTGATGGCAATGGGTAGTATCCCTTTTACCGGTTGTACGGTTCCGTCAAGCGATAATTCTCCCATGATGAGATATTTTTCCAACTCTTCGCTCTGAATTGTTTTCGCTGCTGCCAGTATGCCGATAGCCAGCGGGAGATCGTATGCTGAACCTTCCTTGCGGATATCCGCCGGAGCCATGTTGATGACGATTTGGTAGCGCGGAAATTCAATTTGGTTTACCTGTAGCGCGGAAATAATGCGTTGTTGGCTCTCTTTTACTGCGTTATCGGGAAGTCCGACCAGAAAAAAACGTATGCCACGGGAGACGTTGACCTCAATGGTTACGATTGTAGCATTAATTCCATGCACTGCAGCACCGAAGGTTTTTACTAACATTTTATCTTGTTTTGGTGAAGGTTAACGGGAACAAATATACGATTTGTTCACAAAAAAGGAAACAATTTCGCTTGTAGATGAGAAAAACTTTTCCGTTTTTAAAAACATACTAAATAATATCATATTTTTTCTTGCTTTTTTGAGAGATTTTTCATTTTTTTCTTGTACATTCGCCTAATCAATTTGTTTTTTCTGAATGTTACAGGTTAACCAGGTGCAAGATATTATTAACAAGCGAATTAGTGATCTATGCTATCCCGCTTCTCCCGAAAGACTTTACGAACCTATTCGGTATGTGTTGCGTTTGGGAGGAAAAAGAATTCGACCAATATTCACACTTTTAGCTTGTAATCTCTTTTCAGATGATGTGGCACAAGCAGTGGAGCCTGCTATCGGACTGGAAATTTTTCATAATTTTACCTTGTTGCACGACGACATAATGGATAGAGCCGATATGCGACGGGGAAACCTGACGGTTCATAAAAAGTGGAGCGATAATGTAGCGATTCTTTCGGGTGATGCCATGCAGATTGATGCCTACCGGCATGTAACTCAGGTACCACCGGATAAATTGAAAGATGTGTTGGATCTGTTTTCGCAAACAGCCATGGAAGTGTGTGAAGGGCAGCAGTACGATATGGATTTTGAACTGAGAGAGAAAGTTACTCTGCAGGAATACATAGAGATGATTCGTTTGAAAACTGCTGTTTTACTGGCATGTAGCCTTAAAACAGGCGCCCTTATCGGAGGCGCGGAGTCCGGAGATGCTTCTCTTTTGTACGATTTTGGGATCAATCTGGGACTGGCATTCCAATTACAGGACGATTTCCTTGATGTATATGGCGATGCGCACAAATTCGGGAAAAATATTGGTGGGGATATTCTGTGTAACAAAAAGACCTTTCTTTTGATTTCTGCTTTGAATAGTGCCGACGCTCAGACAAAAGCGGAACTGAACAAATGGATAACGGCAGTAAATCCGAATCCTGAGGAGAAAATTAAAGTTGTTACGGAAATATATAATCGATTGAATATAAGCGGTATTTGCCAGGAAGAGATAACCCGGTTTCACCAGCAAGCATTGATCGCACTTCGGGAGTTGAATTGTCCGGATCATAAAAAAACGATTTTGCTCGATTATGCCAATCGGTTGATAAACAGAGAATCATAGCAAGTTTTGCAGTTTGAACAATATATTATTTTTGACTATGCCATACAGAAGATTGCCTAATACTGACCAAGCAAGGGTACGAGCTTTGAGTACAGCGCTTGAAGAATCAGACCAACAGCATTTGCAGCTTGTGATCTCGTATCAGACTCAGCACGAGGCAAAAGTGTTGTTGCAAAAATTTGAGCAGGCAATAGGCTTGTATAAGCAAACGTATGAAAATCAGGTGAATTCGAATAAAGATTTTCAGCAAATCTTTCGTAATGCCCGCCTGTATATTTCGCATTTTATTCAGGTTCTTAATCTTGCCGTACAACGTAATGAGATAAAGACTGAATATAAAAAGCTTTATCATCTTGATCCGGAAGATTTTTCGGTACCGGATATGGTGAGCGCGGAGTCGCTTATCGAATGGGGTCAGAATATTATTGAAGGCGAAGCTTTACGCATGAAAGCCGGGGGAATTCCTCTGTATAATCCCGCGATTGCTAAGGTGAAGGTACATTATGATATTTTTAAAGAGTATCGGGATAATCAGCTCTTTCTTCAGCAAAATACGGCTCGTTACGGTGATAAGGTGAGTGATCTGCGTCAGCCGGTCGATGATCTTATTCTCGATATTTGGAACCAGATTGAAGGCTTTTTCAATGATTTGCCTCCATACAAACGGATGGAAAGCTGCAAACAGTTCGGCGTTATTTATTATTACCGCAGAGGTGAAGCCGAGCTTACGCCTGCCGATGACCTGCCTAAGCCAATCGTGGTTGAAGAGGTTGTGCCGGAAGTTGAAGCTGTTGTTGAAGTTATTCAGAACCAACCGGAGCCGGAACCGATTGTGATGGTTGAAGAGACTGTCGAACCGGTAATGGAAAATAGTATTGATCCTGTTGTTGAGGTAGTTCAGGAACAACCGGAACCGATTGTAACGGTTGAAGAGTCTATCGTACCGGTAATGGAAACTATTGTCGATCCTGTTGCTGAGGTTGCTCAGGAACAGTCGCAACCCGAATCTGTAGTTGCTGAAGAGGTGATTACACCGGTAGTCAGTGTAGAGGAAACTCTGCCTGTCGTTGAACCTGAACCCGAAACGGTGATGATCGACAATGCTGATATTCCGGTTGAAATTGTATTGGAGACTATAACGGAGTCGGAAACAATCGATGAAAATGTATCACCGCTGCTGCAATCCGAGACCATTGAAGCAACCTTGTTTGATGATACGGACGTAAAACTGCAGGTTCCGTCGGAAGAACCGGAATTGAAGATGAATGGTATTATTCCGAAGAAACGAAAAAAACGCAATGTCAAACAGGACGAATTGCTTTCTCTTTTCTTCCAATAAAAGATAGAACGAACGGCTGAGAGCCCGGCTTTCAGTTCAGTCAATAAAATAAAAGAGCGTACCGAATAGTGAATTCCGGTACGCTCTTTTTGCATTCTGAGTCTTGTATTATAGCAAAGCTTCTATTTTGGCTTGCAGAGCAGGTTTGGGTAATGCTCCGACTACCTTATCGGCCAGCTTTCCATCCTTAAACAAAAGAATCGTAGGAATATTCCGAATAAGATATTTTTCAGGGCTATCGGGATTGTCATCCACATTGAGCTTGCCAATCACAACCTGATCTCCGAAAAACTTGCCCAGTTCTTCTAAGATGGGAGCTACCATGCGACAAGGGCCGCACCATTCTGCCCAAAAATCTACTACTACTATATTGTTTGACTGGATAAGTTCGTCAAAATTGCTGTCTGTTACTTCGTGCGCCATAATTATTGTGTATTTTTTAGTTGAATCTGTACAATCGGATGTTTCACTATCAGAAGTTTACCTCTTTGTGTTTCCATCCTGTTTTTCTTCGACAAAAATACGTTCTAATTTGTAGAATCGGATCAAAAAACGCAAATAAATTTATTAACACGATTTCTGAAGGTATTCATCCATGGCAGCGGCAGCTGTTCGTCCGTCACCCATGGCTAAAATAACAGTCGCACCACCACGTACGATGTCTCCTCCCGCAAAAATAGCCGGAAGGGAAGATTGCATCCCCTCATTTACCGTAATGGTACCCCATTTCGATACGTTTAGGTTTTGGATGGAGCTCGGTACTAACGGATTTGGTGATACTCCGATGCTGACGATGACGGTGTCTACGTCGATGGTATCGATGGCTCCGGGTATTTCAACTGGGCTACGTCGTCCCGATGCATCCGGTTCGCCAAGGGTCATTTTTTGAAGACGCATCTGTTTTACACGCCCCTTTTGGTCTGCAATATATTCAATTGGGTTGTGTAGCGGCATAAATTCCACGCCCTCTTCTTTGGCATGTTTGATCTCTTCCACGCGCGCAGGCATTTCGGCTTCCGAACGGCGGTAGACGATCATGGCGCGCTCGGCTCCCAATCGTTTTGCGGTTCGTACGGCATCCAT
>CAZFTY010000205.1:0-5279 GCA_964521835.1 uncultured Microbacter sp. | reverse complement strand
CACCACCAACTCGTGTGTGGCCGTAATGGAAGGCAACGAGCCTGTTGTAATAGCAAACAGCGAAGGAAAACGTACAACTCCTTCTATTGTTGCATTCATCGAAGGTGGCGAACGTAAAGTAGGCGATCCTGCAAAACGTCAGGCTATCACTAACCCTAAAAAAACTATCTTCTCCATCAAACGTTTTATGGGAGAAACCTACGATCAGGTACAGCGGGAGATTTCCCGTGTCCCTTATCAGGTGGCAAAAGGAGAAAACAATACACCGCGTGTGGATATCGACGGTCGTCTTATACCCCGCAGGAAATTTCGGCTATGGTACTTCAGAAAATGAAGAAAACCGCCGAAGATTACCTCGGACAGGAAGTGACCGATGCGGTTATCACCGTGCCGGCTTATTTTAGCGAATCGCAACGTCAGGCTACCAAAGAAGCCGGCGAAATTGCAGGTTTGAATGTGCGTCGTATCGTGAACGAACCTACAGCCGCATCGTTGGCTTACGGTTTGGACAAGACTCACAAGGATATGAAAATTGCCGTATTCGACCTTGGTGGCGGTACTTTCGATATCTCTATCCTTGAGTTGGGCGACGGCGTATTTGAAGTAAAATCGACCAATGGTGATACTCACCTCGGCGGTGATGATTTCGACCACGTAATTATCGACTGGCTGGCTCAGGAGTTCCAGAACGACGAAGGTATCGATCTTCGTCAGGATCCGATGGCATTGCAACGTTTGAAAGAGGCTGCCGAAAAAGCAAAAATCGAATTGTCAAGCTCTACATCGACAGAGATCAACCTGCCGTACATCATGCCGGTAAACGGAATTCCAAAGCACTTAGTAAAAACGCTTACCCGTGCGAAATTCGAACAGCTGGCCGACACTCTTATTCAGGCAACGGTTGAGCCTTGTCGCAAGGCGCTGTCTGATGCAGGTATGAGTTCTTCCGATATTGACGAAGTGATTCTGGTGGGCGGTTCTACCCGTATCCCGGCTATTCAGGCCATTGTTGAAAAATTCTTCGGCAAAGCTCCTTCAAAGGGTGTAAACCCGGACGAAGTGGTAGCAGTCGGTGCCGCAATTCAGGGCGCTGTGTTGACCGGTGATGTGAAAGATGTTCTTTTGCTCGATGTTACTCCGCTTTCGTTGGGTATCGAAACCTACGGAGGGGTAATGACAAAACTGATCGAGGCCAATACAACCATTCCGACCAAAAAATCGGAAGTGTTCAGTACCGCTGCCGACAACCAACCTTCGGTACAGATTAACGTATTGCAGGGCGAACGTCCGATGGCACGCGATAACAAACAAATCGGCGTATTCCACCTCGATGGCATCCCTTCAGCACCGCGTGGTGTTCCTCAGATTGAAGTATCATTTGATATCGATGCCAACGGTATTTTGAAGGTTTCGGCAAAAGATAAAGCTACCGGCAAGGAACAAAGCATCCGTATCGAAGCTTCGAGCGGGTTGACCGATGCCGAAATCAAACGGATGAAAGACGAAGCGGCTGCCAATGCAGAAGCCGATGCCAAAGAGAAAGAACGCATCGAAAAAATGAACCATGCCGACAGTTTGATTTTCAATACGGAAAAGCAGTTGAGCGAGCTGGGTGATAAGTTGCCTGCTGACAAGAAGGCTCCGATCGAAGCCGCACTTGCCAAACTGAAAGAGGCTCATAAATCTCAGGATCTGCCTGCTATCGATGCTGCTACCAAAGAACTTGAAAGTGTATTCCATGCTGCAAGTCAGGAGATGTATAATGCTCAGGCAGGTGCGCAAGGAGCTCAGGGTGCACAACAGCAACAGTATCAACAACCGAATGAAGGCGCTTCTTCCAATAATGGAAAAGATAATGTAATGGACGTTGACTACGAAGAAGTGAAATAAGATGCTATAAATAACGATAAGTATTTATACTTAAACCGCTGTAAACATATTGTTTGCGGCGGTTTTTTATTTTTAATCTTTTGGGTTATCTATTGAATTTTATGGATATTTTGCCTATATTTGCTACATATTTGTTACGCGTCTTAATTAGAGATGATGTGCGCCTTGTTAGGTCTTAAATTTTATAAATGTAAGATTTTCAAATGGGATATAGTAAGATGAAAATTCCAAAAGTGTGTGAGTTTTGTGGAAACTCATTTTTGGCAAAAACGATAACGACCCGATATTGTTCTCACAAATGTGGAAATGCAGCTGGACGAAAATTAGCAAAAGAAAGAGTAAACGAAGAGATGAGACAGAGAATTATATTGTCAATTCCAAGAGACAGGCTGTACATTTCTGTTCGTGAGGCATGTGTTTTGTTTAACCTGTCAAAAGATACTATTCATCGGTTAATTAGATCTGGGAGACTTTCAGCAATAAATATGGGTGTTCGTTTGACACGAATAAATAGAGATCATTTAGAGGCAATGTTTCCAAAGATTGAAACTGTAGATCCGAAACCTGTAAGTGCAAAACTAAATTATGACAAGGAAGAGTGTTATACAATAGGTGAAATATCAAAGAAATTTGAGGTTTCTGATTCTACCGTTAACAAAACAATACGCAAACATAGCATTCCTAAAAAACAAATAGGCAAATTCGTTTATGTGCCCAAAGTAGAAATAGACCGTATATTCTCTTCAAAATAAATTTGATCGATGAAAAAAAAGCTTTCTAAAACCAAGTGTACAGTCAAATTGCGTAAATCAGAATATCGTAGAGAATGGTATTTGATTCTGGAAAGTTATCCTGTGATCACAAGTGATAATGATAAACCGCAGCGGATAATTGAGACTTTGAACCGAATAATAACTACTCCAATTTGGGATAAAACGCGTATAGCCAGAACGTTATCAGATGGGGTGACAACGTTCAAACCTAAAAGAGATTTGAATGGTGTAATTCAATGCAAAAGCAATCTGGATCAAGAGGCTTGTATTTATGCAGATGGCGTACGCATGCTCCGACAAAAGGAATATGACAATGCTGATTTATACACAGAGAAAGAAACCGAGTTGGAAGAATTGCAGCAACTCCAACAAACGGATTTTATAACATACTTGCAGGATGTTGCAATCCGAAAACATAAAAATAGTTCTGATTCTATTCTTGTAAACTGGAATAGGGTTGTTGAACTTCTAAAAATCTTTACCGGAAACAAACCTCTTTTGTTTTCTCAAATCAATATGGGAAAGGCAGAAGAAATTCGCTGTTTTATGTTATCAGCACCATGTGGAGGTAATAAGAAGGGGTTAGTCTCTCGTAATACAGCTGCTACCTATTTTAGCATATTTAAAGCCGGATTAAAACAGGCATTTATTGATGGCTATTTTTCTGTTGATATTTCAGCAAGGATAAAAGGAATTCAGGAACAGGAAAGTCGCAGGGAGCATCTTACTGTAGATGAATTGAATTTACTGGCAGAAACGCCTTGTGATCGACCAATATTAAAACGAGCAGCGCTCTTCTCAGCATTAACTGGTTTGAGACATTGTGATATACAGAAACTGAAATGGAAAGAGATTCAGAAAGACGGAGAGACTTATCGATTAAATTTTACGCAGCAAAAGACAAAGGGAGTTGAATACATGCCCATTTCAGAACAGGCCTACTCTCTATGTGGAGATCCTCGAAAACCAGATCAATTTGTTTTTGAAGATTTGCCGGATCCTTCATGGATTTCGGTGCCCCTAAAGCGTTGGATTGAATCAGCTGGTATTACACGAAAAATTACATTTCATTGCTTTCGGCATACTTATGCTACCTTACAATTAGCTGGAGGAACAGATATTTATACTGTTTCTAAAATGCTTGGTCACACCAATGTAAAAACCACCCAAATTTATGCAAAGGTGGTTGATGAGAAAAAACAAAAGGCAGCAAATACAATTAAATTGAAATTGAAAGATTCAAACAGATGACTTTTAGATATTCACGTATTAACCAGATCATGAAAAAATTTATTGACTCTATTAAGACTATGCCCATTGGAAAAAAGATTAGATTCTTTTTGGCTATACTATGTGAACTAATTGTTTTGGTCTTTTTAATCCGTTATCCATCTTGGTTTGAAGTTCGCAGATTTATTCTTTTTCTTGTTATTCCTCCAATTTTTCTTCCTAGAGAAATGTTAGCTGCTTTCTATCTCCTCTATCAAGAACTCAAAGAAGATATGTTAAAACAAACAACAGAGAATGATTCATCTAGGTCCTCATTGTCAAATGCACCATTGAATAATACTCAAGAGACTGTTGATGAAAGAAAACTCGTGTTGGTGAAAGAAAAAATAATATTTTTTTACTCGATCGAAGACAAAAAACACCTAGGTGACCGTTTGTTTGGCTATCTGATTAAGTCTAATATCATAAAAGTAGAAAAAAGGTCACCCCGTGGCAGATCGTTTGAATATGAAAAAATGATGGGTATAGAAATAAAACCGTCAGATACAAGATTTCATCGTAAGCCAAATGAGAGCCGAGGAATAAGCAAAGAAACTATGATAACACATCTGGAAGAATTGCATAATTTCTTTGTAAGCATAGAATTAAAAGACACCGCAAACGTTGTCCTTCGAGATTTAAGTACAATAAAATCAGCTAATGTACACAAACATTGATATGAATTAATTGGCTTTGCTTAACGACGAATCATTACGAAATATTCATAAATAAATTGATTCCCATAATCAATTTCACGCAAAAATTAATTCTTAAATCCTCTACATAATTCATTTTTGCAATTTTTTCCGCGTCTTTTTTCTTCTTGTTGTGTCTTTTTTTTGTGAAAAGACATCGACTTTACGGTTCTCCCCCTTGTCTTTTTTTATTCAATTGTGTCTTTTTTTTTCTCGTGGATAAATGTTGTATTCTGTTTATATTAAACTGTATAGCTTTGTTTCAATTACTAATACACATCAATTATGAAAACAGAACCAATTACATTCGAACAGTTACCCCAAGCAATGGGAACGCTTCTTGCGGAGATTCGAGAGTTGAGAAATAATCTCATTTTAATAACCAAACCGTCAATAGAAAAAGATAGATGGCTCAATATCTCTGAATTGCAGGAGTACTTACCTGATCATCCAGCGAAGGCCACTATCTATGGGTGGATTCACCATCGACTCATTCCTTACCATAAGACTGGTAAGCGACTTAGATTTCTCCAACAAGAGATCGATGAATATCTTCAGGAAGGAAAGAGAAAGACAATGGTTGAATTACAATATGAAGCGCAAAAGAAACATAAATAATTGTATTCTCTAAGTATTAATAGTTGCTTTTAAT
>CAZFTY010000204.1:0-5300 GCA_964521835.1 uncultured Microbacter sp. | reverse complement strand
GATTGCTCTGGCTGTTACTTTGCATAATATTCCCGAAGGTATAGCCATGTTTACCATCGGAGTTTCCAATTACCGTTTGGCATTTCCAATTCTGCTGGCTATTATTATCCATAATATTCCCATCGGTATCTCTATTTCGGTGCCAATGTATCATGCAACCGGCAATCGGATAAAAGCATTGTGGGTAACGTTGGCAGCCGGACTGTCTACTCCGCTGGGAGCTTTACTTGCATGGTTGTTTATATTGCCTTACTGGTCTCCTGTGCTTGAGGGTACTGTGTTGGGAGCTGTATCGGCTACAATGGTATATATTGCTGTCGACGAATTAATTCCGACGGCACATCACTATGGAAAGAGCTTGTATTCTAAAATAGGGTTGATAGGCGGAATGGCGCTGGTTGCTATTGCCCTGTTGTTAATGGGTGAGTAAAGGTGTTATAGTTCGGTCGTAATTTTTATGAGGTCGTAAGAGGGATGATAATTGTTACTCAGAGGTAGAATGGTATTGTTGCAAAGCTGCAGCTTTTTCTTTTGCAGGGCAGTTATTTTTTCGATGTTTACGATGTATGATTTGTGAATGCGAATGAACCGGGTAGCGGGTAACATCTCTTCTACCATTTTTAGTGATAATTTCGGAACTATCGGTTTGGAAACCTTGTCGACGAATATTTTCACATAATCTTTCATCCCTTCAATATAGAGAATCGTTGCTATATCTACTTTTACAAGACGATAATCTGCATTGACGAAAATATAGTCTGATTTGACGTCTTTTTGTTTGTTTATGAGCTGATAATAATCGTTTGCCTTGTTGGCGGCTTTGAGAAATCGATCGTAGGATACAGGTTTTAATAAATAGTCCAGCACATCCAGTTCATAACTCTCCAACGCATAGTTTTTGAAAGCTGATACGATGACTATCATCGGTTTTAACTGGAGTTGTCGCAATAATTGCAGTCCGTTGAGAACAGGCATCTGAATATCTAAAAAAGCCAAATCGACGGGATTTTCTGTCAGATATTCAAATGCGTCTACCCCGTTTCTGAATACAGCTTTGAGTTGCAGAAATGGTGCCCTTCGTATATTATCGATTAATAAATCGAGAGCATATTTTTCGTCGTCGACCGCAATGCAAGTAATCATAATTTTATCGTTAGCTGAATTTTGTACCAATCATTTTCTGCATAGTGCCTTAAATGGTGCGATGCCGGATAGAGAAGCTCCAGTCGTCTGATGATGTTTTGCAGACCAATACCTCTATAATTGCTCAGGTTTTCGTGTGAGTTCTGATTAAAATGGTTACAAACTTCGAGATGGAGTGTGGTGGCAGTGAATGTGATGAAAATGTGAATTTCCGGAGCATCGATAAGTGCAGTGCCGTGCTTAAATGCATTTTCAATAATCGGAATCAGTAGCATTGGCTCAATGGTTTTATTCGGAATCTCACCTTCCGTTACGTACGAAATTTTGACGGTGTCGTCGAATCTTGTTTTTTGCAGATCCACATAATTTTGGAGGTGTTCTATTTCATCGGCTAAAAAGGTCTGTTTGTCTGTGTTATAAAGCATATACCGGATCAGGTTCGATAATTTGTCAACAGTAGGTTCAATTAATTCGGGTCGACTCCGGGCAAAGGAGTTAATCATGTTCAGTACGTTGAATACAAAATGCGGATTTATTTGATTTCGTAAAAACGTCAATTCATTCTCGAGCAGTTCGCTCTGTAGTTTAAACTGCTCACTGATAATCCGCAGTGATGTTCCGGCAAGAAAGAAAAAAATGAACGGCGATAATTCTCTGAAAATTATCATATTCAAACCGTCAAATCGATTAAAAACACACCTTATTACAAAAATAACCGAGATAACAGCAAGATTTACGATAAAGAACAAGAAATATCGCCGTGTTTTGAATAATTTGAAAAGAATAAAATAATTGAGATAAAAATAACCTATTTGCAGCGCAATAGTTAGCCATAATATTTGAATGTCGGGATGAGTATCCGGATGAAAGGGTGGCTGAAAAGGCTGGTGTTGCGGTTTAGGCAATACCGCCGGAATGGCAATAAATCCGATCCAAAAACATATATGGATTAAAATGTTAATGGCTTTTCCATGCTTCTTAGTCAAATTCATCTTTCTGTTCAGAACCGATTAGCTGTTTTTAATGAGAGGTGTTCTCTAACTCTATTTGAATCCATCCTTTGACGGGTTTCCCCATGTTAGTGAAAGAGGAACGGGCGTTATTACTCCTCATTCCCATGCCACCGCCGGGTCCACCCATGCCACCGCCGGGACCACCCATACCACCACCGGGGCCGCCCATACCGCCACCGGGGCCACCCATACCGCCACTGTTACCTTGCATTCCCTGGGGTAGTGTGAATTCAGAGAGAAGTCCGATGCTTAAAAATGCGGAAGGACCGTTTTTAAGATTAAAGATGGAGTAGGGTAGTTTAATGTTGTAACATATTTTCTGATTCGATGTGATGGATAGTTTTACCCATTCAATACCAACAGCCCTTGAATCTCCATCGATATCAAAAGTAGCACCTTTCAGGTTGATTTGCTGTACCAACTGTGAGGCATCCGGACGGCGGGGGCCTTTTTGAGACTGGCCTCCTTGATCCTGAAATGCGGGCGGTTGTTCCCCTCCCAGATTCATCCCGCCGGGTCCCATTTGTTGGCGTAGTGACATCATGGCTGGAAAAATTACGGCATATTTATCTTTACCTTTTCCATTAGGATCAATATAGACCGTGAGTCCGTTAAATAATAATTTTTGTTGCGTGGATTCATCCGCAGCTTCTATTTGAAGATAAAATCCTGTCGGATTATTAAATGCTCGTATCAGTGCCTGCCCGTCGGCAAACGAAGTAAGCATGGTTGAGCTGTCAGGTATGGCTACGGTAGCAAAATCAGCACAATACTTACTTTGGGTTATCAGTTTTGGTTTCGCATTGGCTACAGAGGATAGTCCACAAGCTAAAGCAATGTAAGTTAATGTTTTTAGATACTTCGTTGTATTCATTTTTATGTTGATTAAAAGTGAACGGATCGTTTACATCGGTCGTGGCCCGGCATTGCCACCACCTCCGGCAAAATTTCCGATAGTATATGTAAATGTCAGCATGTAATAACGTCCAAGTGTATTGCTTTGATGCGTGAGTGTATATAACGTAGTGGTGCTGCGACTGAAATTGGAATTTTGGTTCAGTAAATCGTTGCAGGCAAGGCGCAAATCGCCGGCATTCTTTTTTAAGAATTTAACCCCG
Organism: uncultured Microbacter sp.; assembly: GCA_964521835.1. Lineage (GTDB taxonomy): Bacteria > Bacteroidota > Bacteroidia > Bacteroidales > Paludibacteraceae > Microbacter. Next base: position 2,026 of record CAZFTY010000204.1, on the reverse strand, counting down.
ACGGAACAGTTAAGCAGGTTGATGATTTCATTTTTGTTTCCTTGCTGGAAGTTGCCCGTAAGAGAGTAATTTGTTTGAAATACAATGTGATTGAGCGCAATCCAGTTGATATTGGCTCCCGAACTGAAATTCCAGTAGTGTGAATCGGTTTGTCCCGGCAGCGTATTGTCAACCGAGCTGAAATTTACTCTCGAGTTAATCATGAAATCGATGTTCTGACTGATATTGCTGCTCATAATCAGATTTCCGCCCCATGTCAACTGTTTTGAGTAGTTCTTTTGATTATTGATAATACTTGGAATGCGGCTGGCATTGGCATTCAACATTATGTGCAGATTTGTCTTGATGGCAGTAACGGGAAATCCGTAGCCGAACATTCCATTTACATTGTAATATCCGCTCAGATTTTGGTAAGTGGTTAATTGTCCTCCTTTTGCCAGTATTTGGTTGTATTTTGGTAACAATGTATCCGAATGGGCAATAAAAGTGTTGGATGCTATGTAATTGCCCGATAAACTGCCGTTTATAAATGCCATCAGAACCGTTGCCGTTGATGTGTTGGGCGCAACTAATCGCACGTTGAGGCTATGTTGATATGTTTGTGCCAGATGTGAATTTCCCACCGTCAGTTGGGTAGGATTCGATTTGTCAAGAACCTCCTGAAGTTGGGTTATTGCCGGGGCGCTTGCAGTGGTGCGATAGTCGACCTGTAAATTGGCTGATGATGAAAATTTGTAGCGTAACATTGCCGATGGCAATATGTTATCGTATGCTTTTGATGGAATTGAATAGGCATTGCTCAATTCATTTTCGCCCGTGAGGTTCGCGTGTTGGTAATTGATATTGGCATTCAGGTTTAAGCGGCGTGTTTTATAAAGATAGGAGAGCCCGCCCGAATTGGTTTTGTAAATGCTTTTGTAAATATTGGTCAGAGTGGTATCCGGGGTGTCGTATTGTTGTGTTGAAGCATCATAGTTGAATGCTTTCTGGTTCGACTTTCCATTTTGGTAACCGTACATGTAGTTGAGCATTACCATGCTTTTACGATTGATAGGCTCGGTATAAGATGCGTTGGCCGAAAACGAGTATGCATTTGAATGGAGATGTGCATATTCATTTACAGTTGTTGTCGTGTTTGAAGTGAAATAATTGGTGGTCGAATTCAGATAATTGTCTCCAGTCTTGTTTTGTGTGGTGGAGTTGATGTCTACCGATAACGTCCTCCCTTTGCGGTCGAATTTATGGCGGTAAAGAATTTGTCCCGAAATATTCGCTCCTTTCAAAGAGGGCGCAGTAGAACTCAAGAAGGAATTCAAACGTTGTGTCGCTGAATCTGTGTGGGCAACAGTCATATTGGTTCCGTCACTTTGCTGGAATGATACACTGGGGCGGATAAATAGTGAGTTTTTATCGTCAATGTCATAATCGAGCCGGAAATTGAAACGGTGGTTTATAACATGTGCTGTTGTATTTTTGTTTTCTAAATAGCTTTGTCCTTTTCTTACAGTATAATTGTACAGCGAACTTTGATCGGAAGAGTTATTTACCGAACTGAAAAAATAATTGCCATCCAGTTTGATTTTATTACTAAGCTGGTCGGAATAGTTGAATCCGATCGCATTTGTTTTGGTAATTCCGTTTTGAGTGTCGACCGAATAATTACTTACTCCGTCGCTGCTTCCCGAATTACTTCCTCCCATGCTACCGATCTGGGCTCCCGGAGGGCCGTTTGGGTTTCCTCCACTTGAAAAGATGTTTCCCATTGCAAAGTTCCGTTCGTTGGTATTGTTGGTTTGACCGATAATAGTAATACGACGGTCGTTCCGGAAGAGACTGAGATTACCTCCTGCGGAATAAAGATCATCCTTTCCTGTACCGGCAAATAAGCGCCCGAACTGACTTTTTGTTACACCTGTTTTTGTTACAACATTTATGGTTTTCAGTCGATTGCCATCGTCAAAGCCGGTAAACCGTGATTGATCGCTTTGGCTGTCGTATACCTGAATTTCGTTAACAATGGATGCCG
>CAZFTY010000203.1:0-5328 GCA_964521835.1 uncultured Microbacter sp. | reverse complement strand
AGATGGTCAGGCTTACATTTTTACGGCAATGGGGCGTATCAGCGTAGCCAAACTCAAAGACAACATGATTGAAGTGGATGGCCCGGTGCAATCCATTGCAAATCTTCCTACAAAAGGTTTGATTGAAGGGCCGTTTGCGATGGAACATAATGGCAAATATTACCTCACCTATCCGCACGTTGCCAACCAGATCGAACGTCTCGAATATGCCATGAGTGATAGCCCTATGGGCCCTTATCAACCGGTTGGGGTTATTATGGACCAATCTCCTTCGGGTTGCTGGACCAATCATCACTCTATTGTAAACTACAAAAGTCAGTGGTATCTTTTCTATCATGACCGCGACTACTCTCCCAAATTTGATAAAAACCGTTCGGTAAGAATCGATAGCCTGACTTTCAACGCAGATGGCACGATCAAAAAAGTTATCCCCACCTTCCGCGGTGTAGGGTTGTCGGATGCTACGAAAGAGATTCAACTCGATCGTTACAGCAAAATCAGCGAAAAGGGAGCTTCGATAGCTCTGCTGGATACCGCCGATACATTCAAAGGCTGGAAAACAATTTTCGATGCTTCGGGATCATGGGTACAGTATAACGCAGTGAATTTTGCGAAGAAAGGAGCTAAGTCTGTTTTAGTCAGAGCCTCGTCGGCTACCGGCGGATCGTTGCAATTGAAACTTAACGACGAGAATGGAACTGTGGTTGCTAAGATAACTGTTCCCAAAAGCAGCGACTGGAAAACTGTCAAAGTACCTGTTTCCGGAGTGAAAAAGGGGGTTTACAACCTGTGTGTTGTGTCGCAGGATAACACACCCGTAGAAGTCGATTGGATCCGGTTTGAATAGAATATCTTATCATAAACCATGAATTATAAAAGTTTATTTACCGGCCAGAAATCACTCGCGGTCTGCTTGTTTCTTTGCCTGAGTTGGCTTGGGATGCAGGCTCAGACCTCCGGCGATTCGCAACCGGCATCGACCAATGTGCCAGGAGCAGAATATCCCCGTATCGATTCGCAATTGCGCGGAACGTTTCGGGTCAATGCTCCCGAAGCTCAATCCGTACAACTTGATTTGGGCAAGAAATATGCCATGAGTAAGGATGAAAAAGGTATCTGGACAGTGACCACGGAACCGCAAACTCCAGGATTTCATTACTATTCGGTGATTATTGATGGCGTTTCGGCGCCCGATCCTTCCAGCAAATCGTTTTACGGAATGGGGAAGATAGTCAGCGGCATCGAGATTCCTGAAAAAGGTGTCGATTATTATTTGCAGAAAAATGTTCCGCATGGCGAAGTCAGAGAGAAGAAATACTATTCGAATATCACCAAATCGTGGAGGCGGGCATTTGTTTATACCCCTGCCGGTTACGGCGAAAAATCGAAGGAGAGGTATCCTGTATTGTTCCTGCAACATGGAGCCGGAGAGGATGAAACGGGATGGTCGAATCAGGGAAAAGCAAATTTTATTCTGGACAACCTGATTGCCGAACACAAAGCAAAACCGATGATTGTTGTAATGGATAATGGTTACGCGGTTAATCCCGATGCGCCTAAAGATGCGTCGGGTAAAGGTATGCGTGGAATGCTGGAAAACAAAACTTTAGGTGACGTATTTATTAAAGAGATTCTGCCGATGATCGATATGAATTTCCGCACGATTCCCGATCGCGATCATCGTGCCATTGCCGGATTGTCGATGGGCGGTTTTCAGGCTTTTATGATTGCTATGACCAATCTCGATAAATTTGCGTACGTTGCCGGATTTAGCGGCGGCGCTCTTTTACAAGAGGGAAACACGGTGACAACCGTCTACAATGGTGCATTTGCCGATGCTGGTAAGGTGAACCAAAAGGTAAAGGTGATGTACATGAGTACCGGAACGGAAGAGTCTAAAATGATGTATCAAACAGTGAATAATTTCCACAAAGAACTGGATCGGATCGGTGTAAAGCACATTTATTACGAATCGCCCGGCACAGCGCACGAATGGCTTACCTGGCGTAGGTCGCTACACGAATTTTTACCGTTATTATTTAAATAAATAGTTCTTCATTTAACCATAAATAAACACGTTATTATTATGAAAATCAAATTTTTAGCCGTTGCTTTTGCAGCAGTTTTCATGAGTGGGTTGTGTTACGCACAAACAAATAGCCCCGCAATTCTTGAAGACTTTCAACCTTCAACATGCAACCAACCGGGACAAGAGTACCCGAAAGTGAACTCACAGGGATACGCACGTTTTCGTGTTATCGCTCCTAATGCACAAAGCATTGTAGTAAGTCTCGGGCTGGGTGGAGCCAAAGGGGGTACTCCGCTTACAAAAGCAGAAGACGGTTCGTGGATGGGAACAACAGCCGGTCCGATGGACGAAGGCTTCCACTACTACCACCTGACCATCGACGGTGGTGTGTTTAACGACCCGGGCGCACAGAATTACTACGGTTCCACCCGTTGGGAAAGTGGTATCGAAATTCCTGCACACGACAAGGACTTTTATGCTTTGAAGGATGTGCCTCATGGTAACGTACAGCAAATTTTGTTCCCTTCAAAAAGCACCAACACTTCACGCCGCGCATTTGTCTATACTCCTGCCGGATACGACAAAAATGCAAAGACAAAATATCCTGTGCTTTATCTGCAACATGGTTGGGGTGAAGATGAAACAGCCTGGAGTGTTCAGGGTCATGCCAATCTGATTATGGATAACATGATCGCCGAGGGTAAAATCAAACCGTTTATCATTGTGATGACCTACGGGATGACCAACGATGCAAGACCCGGTACCGCCAGAACGTTCAATTTTAATCCGTTCCAGACAGTTCTTGTTGACGAACTGATTCCGTATGTCGACGCAAACTTCCGTACCATTGCCGATAAGGATCATCGTGCTATGGCCGGTCTGTCGATGGGAGGTATGGAAACCCATGCAATCACACTTGCCCGTCCTGAAGTATTTTCTTACTATGCATTGTTGAGTGGTGGAACGTATAGCCCTGCAGAATTGAAAGGTAAAGCCAATCCTAAACTTATTTTTATGAGTTGCGGTAGCCGCGAAAATCCCGATATGGTTAAAAAAGCAGGTGTTACTTTGAAAGAAGCCGGTTACAATGCCGTCTCTTTTGTATCTGAAAATACAGCTCACGAGTTTCTTACATGGCGTCGTAGCCTGAAAGAAGTGGCTCCGCTTCTTTTCAAATAAAATAAGCATCCGATATTTTGCCTGATAGCCTGAAAGACACTATTTTCATTCACCGCAGATCACTGACCTGCGGTGAATGAATCCTTCAGCTAAATTACAACCGGAAAGGTTGGACGAGGCTAAAAATGATGCTTTTGACTACGTTGATTTTAGTTACGCTGATTTTAATTCAATTCAGGCGATACATACTAGACATTATACCGATTAAGTGTATATAAATCTCAATTTTAGACCTTTCCTCCCTCCCGATAGTGAAATATTTTGAATTCAATTCATTTTGCAGATTTTCCCCTCTCTTCGGGAGAGGGGCTAGGGGAGAGGTCAAATTAAAAAATGAATTAATAGGTATAAACTCTACTATAATCAATTTTGAACAATTCAATAACAGTATTAAAAATAAATTCATGAAATACAGATCAATAGCCGTTTTATTGACGGCAACATTAACCGGAGGAATTTGTTTGGCTCAGACTGCCCCGGTGGAAGATTTCAAAAAAACGGCTACAACCCAACAAGAAAAGGAATATCCGCAGGTTAATTCCGAACGACGGGTGCGTGTAAGCATTCCGGCACCGGAAGCGCAACGGGTGCAACTCGACATCGGTGGCGTGAAATATGACCTGAAGAAAGATGAAAAGGGAGTCTGGACAGGCGAATCGGCTCCGCAGGATGAGGGTTTCCACTATTATCAGCTCAATGTCGACGGAGCTTCGGTTCCCGATCCGGGAAGCTTGTATTATTACGGAGCAAGCCGTTGGGGTAGTGGTATCGAAATTCCGGCGAAAGATCAGGATTTTTATGCCCTTAAAAATGTTCCTCATGGTCAGTTGCGCGAAACGCAGTACTATTCCAATACAACCAAAAGTGTTCGTCGTGTTTACATCTATACCCCGCCGGGATACGATAAAGATTCCAAAAAATATCCGGTGTTGTATCTTCAGCACGGTATGGGCGAAAATGAAACAGGATGGGGTAGCCAGGGCCTTGCAGGTCGCATTATGGACAATCTGATTGCCGAAGGTAAATCGGTTCCCTTTATCATTGTAATGGAAAACGGTAGCATCAATTTAGGTGGAATGCCCCGTGGCCCGAGACCGGCCGGTGCTCCCCGTCCTGGTGCCGGACAACCCAATGCTGCACCACCGGCTCCCGGTAACGGACCCCGAATGGGTGGCCCAGGTGCTGGAATGAATTTTGCCGCCGAATTTGAGAAAATACTTTTCAACGACCTCATTCCGTTTGTAGAATCTAACTTCCGTGTAGTGGGCGATCAGGCACACCGTGCTATGGCTGGCCTTTCAATGGGTGGTATGCAAACTCACTCTATCGTTGTGGCTAACCCCGACAAATTTGCCTATGTGGGCATGTTCAGCAGCGGAACTTTCTCTCCTTCCGAAATCAAAGACATCGATTCGTTCAAAAAGAATACCAAAGTGGTGTTTATGAGCTTTGGTGGTCGCGAAGGCGGTGCTGCCCGTATTGGCGCAGCTGCTGAAGAGTGGACAAAGGTAGGCGTTAAGGGAGTCTCTTATGTATCGCCCGAAACAGCTCACGAATGGCAGTCGTGGAGACGTAGTTTGCACGAATTTGCTCCGCTGCTTTTTAAATAATCCGACAGACAAAATAGTTTGCCCATGAATATCAAATATACATTTATTGCGCTTGGCGCTGCTGTTTTGTGTCAGATAGCTCAGGCACAAACTGCTGTTGAAGATTTCAAACCGTCGTCGGTTAATCAGCCCGGGAAACTCTATCCTCAGGTAAACTCCGAAGGACGGGTGCGGGTCAGCCTTCAAGCCCCGAAGGCGCAGCAAGTGCAGCTTGACATTGGTGGTGTGAAGTACGATCTGAAAAAGGACGATAGAGGTGTCTGGACCGGAGAATCTGCTCCTCAGGTCGAAGGTTTTCACTATTACCAGCTTAACGTGGATGGTGCATCTGTGCCCGATCCGGGAACACTCTACTTTTATGGAACCAGCCGTTGGGGTAGCGCTATTGAAATTCCGGCACACGATCAGGACTTTTATGCACAGAAGGATGTGCCTCATGGTTTGGTTAGTCAGAAAATCTATTTTTCGAAGGTGACTAACTCCTGGCGTCGTTGTTTTGTGTACACTCCG
>CAZFTY010000202.1:0-5354 GCA_964521835.1 uncultured Microbacter sp. | reverse complement strand
GAGCGATACCACCACCAACAACAGCGATAAAAGGAAAATTCGTTTTTGCATGTCTGTTCCGAATTAATCGAGTCTGAATTGCGGGTAAGCCTGAATAACCCATACAAGCATACCGATAGCATACGCAGAACCGTTTCGGAATAAAACAAGGTGACGACAAAGGAAAAATTTGAAGACGCCCGTAGAACCTTTATCCCGAAGTTCCGGTAAATAAAAGCATGTGGCAGGTCTTCTGGCTCATCCCCGTATTTGAAGCCTTCCCGTTATCAGTTGTCAGTTATCAGTTGTCAGTTATCAGTTATTTCTAACTGTTTACTGTTTACCGTTTACCGTTTACTGTTTCACAGTGGCAATGGTATTTCAAATACGTTTGGATAGGATTTACAGCTGCGGGTACAGCTCCGGAATAGTTCGTCAGTGACAAACGCACCGGATTCCCTTTTGGATCGTTTCCAGCTCAGGAAACAATCACCAAATGCGCTGCAAAGTTACGGAAAGGTTTTAGAACTGCAAGCAGGACGCACGAAATATTCATAACTGTATAGTTGTATCAACACTATTTGGTGCATAGTAGCAGGACTATGCTACCTGCCGACCCCCAAATATTAACACGCGAATAAAAATTAATTTATTTTTTTGTATAATACACAATTAATTTATAAGTTTGCAGACGTTTCATTTAACAACCTATCATTAATGAAATAAACGAGTAAGAATAAATTGTACGACCATTATTTTCACAGAAAATAGATATCATGAAGAAAAATATCATTATGTACTTTACACTGCTAATATCCCTGTTTTCTTGTTCTATGGAGAACACCGTAAATAGTGACAACGATGTTGCCATACAAGATTCAGTATTTACACGATCTTTACCTGCTATTTCGCCCGGTACGTTTTCTTACTTGGGTTATGGTTATGATATTGCTGGTATTGTAGCCCATCCAAATTCCGTCTGCAACCAAGTGGTTGATTTAAACAAACTGAGCTCTATTTATCCGGCAGATATATTGGATGAAACCAACACAGCTCATAGTCAACGCTACGACGAGTTATATGCTCCCGATGCCGTACAGTTTTTAAAAAGACTCCACTATAGCAACACAGCATATCAGGGAAAGGCGTTATCCTCCAAAGTCCTTTTAACGCTCTTCCCCAGCATTGTACGCGATTCAAATGCATTGGACTCCCGATTTATTTATGGCGGCTATAATTTATACATTCAGTTCAGACGCCTGAGAGTCTATACATCATCCGATCGGTTCATTGCGTGCCTCACTCCATCCTTCCTGCATGACATAACCCAGATGACACCCGCAGATTTAGTAAAGAAATATGGAACTCATGTTTTAACAGATATCAACTTAGGTGCCCGATTAAGCCTTTATTATCAAGCCAAAACAAAAAATTCAGATAGGGAAGCTGCTGCCCGTGCCGGTCTGAATGATGGAGCTAAAAAGAGACTAATGATCTCTATTGATGATGTATTTGACACCTCGGCCTCATCCTCCAATTATTCAGCCAGATTAGCATATGTAACAGCAGGTGGAAGTCCAACATTCGGCGGTACTATAGGTTGTATCAATTTAGATAAAACTGTTTCGAGTATTAATATTGAATCGTGGAAAAATAGCCTGAGCGAAGACAATGCAACCTTAATAGGAATCGGAGATAACGGATTAATTCCCCTTTATGATTTCATTTCAGATGCTGTCATGAAACAAAAAGTAAAAGCGTATATAGAAACATATATACAGCAAAACGAGGCTAAACTGTGTTACTTTTGAGTTGTAACTCTTGACAGAGGTCTGTTCGTTCTTAAACCTCAACACAGTCACACAATAAAACACACTCCACCTCTCCGATCACACCACAATGATCGAAAATTTATTTTGGAAAACTTTTCAACACTCACAAAACAACCAAAACTCTGTTTGTGTGAATTTTAATTCACACAAACAGAAAACTTCCGGTTGAACAAACAGAAAAACAATTTCCCAAATGCAGTTTTCATCCATCCTATTCAAAAAATAAATTGTATTTTTGCTCTGCATTCGGTTCTGTTTTGTCACTCGGCAAAACGGATGAAAAGGGAATCCCGTGCAAGTCGGGAACTATACCCGTAGCTGTAAGCTCCGAAACGCCACGAACATTCTTAGCCACTGTTTCCGGTAAGCAGTACGCAGTAAACAGTACACAGTAAACAACACTGGGTACTGAAGACTGAGTACTGAATACTAAAACGGGAAGGCGTTCGATAGCGGGAGCAAGTCAGAAGACCTGCCACATGCACATCGATCCGGGCTTTCGGGTAAAAAGCAACAGGACAGGTTCTTCTGCTTCGTTAGCAGCACCATAACCTCTCTTTGTATCTTCTTTTCCGGCATCTCCTATCATCGGCATTTACTTTATACATCGATATTATACCGTGTAATTTATTTTCAATTTCAACGCATGACCTCACCTCACGACGACTTCGTGTCGGAGTCAGACATTTGTCGTCTGACCCAACCACTCTCCCGAAGAGAGGGGCTTTGTACCTTCATATAATGAGATTCATCTCATAGGGTTACTATCGTGTTCCTCCTCGCCTTCGGAGAGGAGGTTAGGAGGAGAGGTCTGGATGCAATACTATTATTCTATTTCTTACTAACAAAATAAACGCTATCGATATGGAAACTTTTATCATCAAACGCGACGGAAAACGGGAGGCGTTTTCGTTAGACAAAATCAAAAATGCTATCCGCAAAGCATTTTTATCGGTCGGAAGCTTTGCTACCGACGACATCGTGACCAACATTCTATGCCGGGTAAACATTACCGACGGGGTTACCGTGGAGGAGATTCAGAACCAGGTGGAGGTTGCCCTGATGGCCGAACGTTACTACGCCGTGGCCAAGTCGTTTATGCTCTACCGGCAAAAACATCTCGAAGATCGCGAGGTACGCGATAAGTTGGCATTTCTGATGGACTACTGTGACGCGCAGAATGCCGCTTCGGGGAGTAAATACGACTCGAATGCCAACGTGGAGAACAAAAACATGGCCACGTTGATCGGCGAACTGCCCAAATCGAACTTTATCCGTTTGAATCGCAGAATGCTTACCGACCGGTTGAAAGAGATGTATGGCAAAGAGGTATCCGACCGCTATATCAGCCTGCTGAACAACCATTTCATCTATAAAAACGACGAGACCAGCCTCTCCAACTACTGTGCCAGCATCACCATGTATCCGTGGCTGATCGGAGGCACCACCTCCGTAGGCGGAAACTCCAAAGCCCCCACCAACCTCAAATCGTTTTGCGGCGGCTTTATCAATATGGTCTTCATCGTATCGAGTATGTTGAGCGGTGCCTGCGCCACGCCTGAGTTCCTGATGTACATGAACTACTTTATCGGACTGGAATATGGCGAGGATTACTACCTCGATGCCGACAAAGTGGTCGATCTGTCGAAGAAACAGCGGACGCTCGACAAGGTGATTACCGACTACTTCGAACAGATTGTCTACTCCATCAACCAGCCCACCGGCGCCCGCAACTTTCAGGCGGTGTTCTGGAATATCTCTTACTACGACCGCTATTATTTTGAAAGTTTGTTCGAGCACTTCGTATTTCCAAACGGAAGCAAACCGCACTGGGAATCAGTGAGCTGGCTACAGAAACGTTTTATGAAGTGGTTTAACAAGGAACGTACCAAAACCATCCTCACATTTCCCGTGGAAACGATGGCGTTGCTGAGCGAAAACGGCGAAGTAAAAGATAAGGAATACGGCGATTTCACCGCCGAAATGTATGCCGAAGGACATTCGTTCTTCACCTACATGAGCGACAATGCCGATTCGCTGAGTAGCTGCTGCCGCCTGCGCAACGAGATTACCGACAATGGCTTCAGTTACACGTTGGGAGCCGGAGGGGTATCTACCGGATCTAAAAGCGTGTTGACCATCAACCTGAACCGCTGCATTCAGGATTCGGCACGCAAAGGACAACATTATCTCTTTTTCCTCGAAGAGGTGGTCGATTTGGTACACAAAGTGCAGATTGCCTACAACGAAAACCTGAAATATATGCTCGACAAAGGGATGTTGCCGCTGTTCGATGCCGGATATATCAATATGAGCCGCCAGTACCTCACCATCGGGGTAAACGGATTAGTGGAAGCGGCCGAGTTTCTGGGCATCGCCATCACCGACAACCCCAGCTACTCCGAATTCGTGCAGCAGGTGTTGGGTCTAATCGAAGCCTACAACAAGAAGTACCGCACCAAAGAGTTGATGTTCAACTGTGAAATGATTCCGGCCGAGAACGTGGGTGTAAAACATGCCAAATGGGACAAACAGGATGGCTACACGGTGAAACGCGACTGCTACAACAGCTATTTTTATGTAGTGGAAGACGAGGCGACCAACATTATCGACAAGTTCCGCCTGCACGGCCGCAAATACATCGAACACCTCACCGGCGGTTCGGCGCTGCACATGAATCTGGACGAACACCTGAGCAAAGCGCAGTACCAACAGCTGTTGCGGGTGGCCATTCAGGAGGGTTGCAACTATTTCACCTTCAACATTCCCAACACGGTGTGCAACAGTTGCGGACACATCGACAAGCACAACCTGAAGGAGTGCCCCGTATGCAAAAGCCACGACTTAGACTATCTTACCCGTATTATCGGATATATGAAACGCGTCAGTAACTTTTCCGAAAGCCGGCAAAAGGAGGCCGCCAAACGTCATTATGCTGCGGTTTCAGAGTTATGATATCGTATTTCAGGAGGTGCCCAACGAGGTAACACTGGCCATCAATCTCGCCAACTGTCCGAATGGCTGCAAAGGGTGCCACAGCCCCCATTTGCAGCAGGACACGGGCGAGTGGCTCACCGAAAGTGCCCTCGACTCCTTGCTGGCAGCATACGGTGGAGCCGTTACCTGCATCTGCTTTATGGGAGGCGATGCCGATCCGCACGAAGTAGACCGGCTGGCGCGTTATGTGCGCGCTATGAGTGGCAGCAAACTGAAAACGGCATGGTATTCGGGCAAAAACCGCTTCCCCGACAGCTGTGCGCTCAGCAGTTTCGACTACCTTAAGCTCGGCCCCTACATAGAACAGCTGGGCGGACTGCAATCGCGCACCACCAACCAGCGCTTTTACCGCGTCGACAACGGACAGATGACCGATTGCACCGGACTATTCGCCAAACAATAGACCAGGCACATCATACATCCATTGCAATGCGATTATTGCTATCCTGCTTTTCAAATCAATCTTCCGGACGCACAATTAAAAAATTTTCTTTATTTACACTGCATTTTGCACACGCTCATCTACCAAACAAACAATATCATTTA
>CAZFTY010000201.1:0-5371 GCA_964521835.1 uncultured Microbacter sp. | reverse complement strand
CGGCTGAAGGGCCTGCTTTTTCCATTGAATTTGGTCTGAAACTTGTTGAGTTGATAAAGGGGAAGGCCATTGCCGATAAAATCGCTCAGGGGATGCTGGTGCAGTAAATTGCGGTATCCAATACACTCTACTTAACATAATATTAATTATAGGAAAATTATATCGGCCTAAATTCGGATATTTAATGCCTGATATAAACTCAAACAAAAATATCGAATGCTCACAAAGATTATAGATAAGCACAAAGTTGACGAAACTTTATCACAGATAGAAAATGCGACACAAATCGTAATCGTTACTCACATGAGTCCGGATGGCGATGCCATGGGATCATCGCTCGGATTGTATCAACATTTGCTTGGCTGTGCTAAAAATGTTTCGGTCGTAGTTCCGAATCGCTTTGCCGATTTTCTGGCCTGGATGCCTGGCGCCGAAAATGTGTTGATTTATGATGAGATGAAACAACAAACGGAAGCGGTTCTGAAAAAATGCGATCTGTTGTTTGCGCTCGATTTTAATACACTGACCCGTATTGGAGATCTCAACAGTTTGGTCAAAAATCTCCCGTGTAAAAAAGTTCTTATCGATCATCACCGCGATCCGGACGATTTCTGCAATGTGGTCATTTCGTATCCTAAAATCGCATCTACTTCCGAACTGGTTTGTCGGCTCATTTCTTCGATGGGATTCTTTCCCAAAATGTCCTTATCGTGTGCCGAGTGCCTCTATGCCGGGATGATGACAGATACCGGCGCGTTTACCTTCAATTCAAACAATCCGGAAATCTATTATATCATCTCCGAACTGCTGAAAAAAGGTGTTGATAAAGATGCTATCTACTCAAAAGTTTACAATACATATTCTGTTGACAGATTGCGGCTTATGGGCTATATGCTCAGCCAGAAAATGGAGATTTTGCCCGAATATCATACCGCGATCATCACACTCACGAAAGCTGAACTCGATGAGTTCAACTACAAAGAAGGCGATACAGAAGGATTTGTAAATATTCCATTGAGTATCAAAGGAATTGTCTTTTCAGTGCTGGTGAAAGAAGGAAAAGAGATGGTAAAACTGTCGCTTCGCTCAAGAGGCACTTTCCCTGTAAACAAGGTTGCAGCTGCGCTTTTTAACGGAGGCGGACATATCAATGCGTCGGGAGGCGAGAGCTATGAATCGATAACGGATACCGTTAAAAAACTGAAGACGGCACTCCCCCGTTACCAGAAAGAATTAGAGGAATCCTGCTAAGCAGAATTCCTCTTTTATTTATTAATTTTCAGCAGATTAATTCTTATCCTCTGAAGATAGTCTGTTTTCTGTCGGGCCCTACAGAAACAATTTTAATCGGAGTTTTAAGCTCTTTTTCCAAAAAGTCGACATACGCATTGAATTCCTCGGGAAATTCATTTTCGTGATGCATCTGGGTCATATCGCATTTCCAACCCGGTAATTCTGCATAAACCGGTTCGATAGAATCGTCTGCTTCGTAGGGGAAATAATCGATCTCTTCTCCGTTTATTCTGTAAGCTACACAAGCTTTGATGGTATCGAAGTCATCCAGAACATCGCTCTTCATCATAATCAATTGCGTAACGCCATTAATCATAATGGCATACTTCAGCGCTACCAAATCAACCCATCCGCAACGGCGCGGACGACCGGTTACAGAACCGTATTCGTGGCCTAAATCTCTGATTTTCTGACCTACTTCATCATGTAATTCGGTTGGAAAAGGACCACTACCAACACGGGTACAGTACGCTTTGAAAATTCCGAACACCTCGCCGATGTTTTTCGGGGCAACGCCCAACCCGGTGCAAACGCCGGCACAAATCGTATTCGACGAAGTTACAAACGGATAAGAACCGAAATCAATATCGAGCATGGTACCCTGAGCACCTTCCGCAAGAATCGAATTACCTTTCGCAATGTAGTTGTTTACTTCATGTTCGCTGTCGATAAACTGGAATCTTTTGAGAACTTCGATTCCGGCAAACCACTCTTTTTCAATGGCTTCCAATTGATCGAGAGGATAGTTATATTGTGCCAGAATAGCTTTATGACGGGCAATGGCAGCCGCGTATTTTTTATCGAAATTATGGAGCAAGTCCCCTACCCTTACGCCATTACGGCTAATCTTATCGGTATATGTGGGACCGATTCCTTTGCCTGTGGTGCCGATTTTCGAATCTCCTTTGGACGCTTCGTAAGCTGCATCGAGTAACCGGTGAGTAGGAAGGATCAGGTGTGCTTTTTTGGAGATAAGCAAACGCTTTGTCAGATCGTGACCGGATGCTTTGAGAGACTCGACTTCTGTTTTGAACAGAGCAGGATCGAGCACTACCCCGTTTCCGATAATATTGATTTTGTTGCCCTGAAAAATTCCCGAAGGAATTGATCTTAAAACATATTTCTGACCTTCGAATTCGAGGGTGTGTCCTGCATTGGGACCTCCCTGAAAACGGGCAACCACACCATACTTGGGTGTCAGTACATCCACCACCTTACCTTTTCCTTCGTCGCCCCACTGAAGGCCTAACAGAACATCTACTTTCATTTGTTTTGTTTTTATAGACATATACTATGAATCTTACGCCAAAAAGCGTGTAAAGTTACCGATTTTTTACCGGATTTCAACCGACTGAGACCTGTTTCGCACACAAAAAACTGCCTCAAATTGTAGGATACAATCCGAGGCAGTTATAGATATTACAGGTCATCTTTCAGGTAGGATTTCAACCCAATACCCATCCGGGTCTTCTATGAAATAAATCCCCATTGCTTCATTCTCGAAGCAGATACACTCCATTTGCCGGTGCAACTGGTGCGCTTCTTTATAATGCTGCGTGGTAAAAGCGATGTGCACTTCATTGTCCCCCAAATCATATGGTTCCGACCGATCTTTTAACCAGGTAAGCTCCAAACAGTGCTCAGTCTGATTATCGGATAGATAAACGATGATAAAATTATCATCCGGATCATTGATTCGCCGAACTTCTTTCAAACCTAAAGCTTTATCGTAAAACGTCAGGCTCTTCTGAAGGTCGAAGACATTGATATTGTTATGTGCAAATTTGAAATCCATATCCTTTTGTGTAGTCAGCAGATAATAGATGGTAGTCGGTAGACATTCTACTAACTACCATCTACTGACTACTTTGATTATCAGTCTTTCAGTTTTGCTACTAAGAACTCACGGTTCAAACGTGCAATATGCGAAATGGAAACATTTTTAGGACATTCAGCTTCGCAGGCACCTGTATTTGTACAGTTACCGAAACCGAGCTCATCCATTTTAGATACCATTGCTTTGGCACGACGTGATGCTTCAATTCTACCCTGTGGCAACAGTGCCAACTGGCTAACCTTAGCAGCAACGAACAACATGGCAGAACCGTTTTTACAAGCGGCAGCGCAAGCGCCACAACCGATGCAAGATGCAGCATCCATGGCTTCGTCAGCTTTTTCTTTCGCAATAGGAATTGCGTTTGCATCAGGAACACCACCGGTACTGATAGAGATAAAACCACCAGCCTGCATAATTTTGTCGTATGCGCTACGGTCTACCATCAAATCCTTGATTACAGGGAAAGCACGCGAACGCCACGGTTCGATGGTGATGGTTTCTCCGTCTTTGAACTTACGCATGTGCAACTGACAAGTCGTTACATCTTCGTCGGGTCCGTGTGGGTGACCGTTGATGTAGAGAGAACACATACCGCAGATACCTTCGCGACAGTCGTGGTCGAACACTACCGGTTCTTTCTTTTCCGAAACTAACTTTTCGTTCAGTACGTCGAGCATTTCAAGGAATGAGCTATCGATAGAAATATTGCTCAACTGATAGGTTTCAAAAGCGCCTTTAGCCTGAGGCCCTTTCTGACGCCATACTTTCAGGGTTATATTAATTGTTTTTTCCATTTTATTTTGAGTTTACGAGTTTACGAGTAAACAAGTTGACAGGATCTTAACTGACGTGGATGCTTTTAATTAAAGAAGAGAGCATCTTTATTATTTCATTGATTCTACCGTTCATTGATTCTGAAGCATCTTCTGCAATAAACTCCAACTCTTTAGCAATAATCAATTGCGTTTCGAGTTCAGAGGCAGAACCTAATGAAATATACAAAAAATGTTTTCTCTCTTTATCGGAACATCTTCCGTAACCTTCTGCAATGTTTGAAGGGATAGAAACTGCACATCTTCTCATTTGATTCGATAATCCGTAAAGTTCTTCTTTCGGAAAATTCTGAGTAATTTGATACACCAGCGTTACCAGTTCAATACTCTTTTTCCAAACCAAAAGATCTTTGTGCGTTCCCATCAGTATCAAAAATATCTACCTGATCTTCGTAACAAAATTTTATAAATTTATAAGCTCGAAACCGATTAACTTGTTAACGAGTCAACTTGTCAACTTGTCAACTTGTCAACTGTTTATTTGTAATTCCGTTGTTGAACATGAATAGATTCGTATACCAGCGGCTCTTTCAAAAGAGTCGGCTCTTGATCTTCGCCTTCGTATTTCCAGCAAGCTACGTAAGAGAACTTGTCGTCCTGACGTTTTGCTTCGCCTTCTTCGGTCTGGTATTCTTCGCGGAAGTGACCACCGCAGGATTCTTCACGGTGAAGAGCATCTTTGGCCATCAAATAACCGATTTCGATGAAATCTGCCACACGAAGCGCTTTTTCCAGTTCGGTATTCAAATCTTCGCTTTCGCCCGGAATAAATACGTTGCTCCAAAACTCTTTCTTGATTTGTTTGATATCTTCCAATGCTTTTTCAAGACCCTCTTTTGTACGACCCATACCTACAAAGTCCCACATTACATGGCCTAAGTCTTTGTGAATAGAATCAACCGAACGGTTACCCTTGATCGACATCAGTTTCTGAATCTTAGCCTGAACCGTGTTTTCAGCTTCAACAAATTCTGTTTTCTCAGTGCTCATGCGCGGAGTACGAATTTCGTCGGCCAGGTAGTTTTGAATGGTGAAAGGCAATACGAAATAACCATCGGCCAAGCCCTGCATCAAAGCAGAAGCACCCAAACGGTTTGCACCGTGATCGGAGAAGTTAGCTTCACCGATAGCGAACAGACCTTCAACGCTGGTCATA
Organism: uncultured Microbacter sp.; assembly: GCA_964521835.1. Classification (GTDB taxonomy): domain Bacteria; phylum Bacteroidota; class Bacteroidia; order Bacteroidales; family Paludibacteraceae; genus Microbacter. The sequence continues at coordinate 252 of CAZFTY010000201.1, read as the reverse complement.
CATTCGTAGTCAACCCAGATACCACCCATTGTGTAGTGGATAGCCGGATAGATCATCATCGGCGTTTCGTACGGATTTTCGTCCACGATTTTATAGTACATCTGGAAAAGGTTACCGTAACGGGCTTCAACCACATCACGACCCAGACGATTGATAGCTTCGGAGAAGTCGAGGTAAACGGCGAGACCTGTTGTACCTACACCATAACCGGCATCGCAACGTTCTTTTGCAGCACGAGAGGCAACGTCACGT
>CAZFTY010000200.1:0-5387 GCA_964521835.1 uncultured Microbacter sp. | reverse complement strand
AGCCGCGTAATTCGGTTCGTGGGTAACCTCGGGAACCAGTTCCGTATACAGCACTTTACCATCAGCACCAATAACCACTACCGAACGAGCCAGCAACCCCTTCAGCGGGCCATCTTCCATCAGCACACCATATTTTTCCGCGAATTCGGGATTACGAAACGCCGAAACGGTTACTACATTTTCAATACCTTCGGCGGCGCAAAAGCGTCCTGCAGCAAACGGAAGATCGACCGAGACACCCAAAACCACTGTATTTTCAAGTCCCGCAGCATCTTTATTAAACTGACGGACGGATGCGGCACACACCCCGGTATCGATACTGGGGAAAATATTGAGCAATAATTTTTTGCCCTTAAAATCGCCCGACGACACTTCAGAAAGGTCACCCTTTACCAATACAAACTCCGGAGCCACGCTACCTTTAACAGGAAGTTCTCCACCAACTTTTACCTTTAATGAACCTTGTAATGTTACTGTTGCCATAATTGATTTTTTGTTTTTTAATTTTTAAATTGACACTATATTAATTTGTCTTGTGCGACAACAAACGCCTCCTGCCCGCTACTATTTCGTTTCGAGTGTTGTTGCCAATATTTTTTTTATATAATCGCGCAGTGTAATGACCTCATAATCGCTCATCTTCAGCCGGCATTTGATATGAGCCGGAATCTTTTCGGCATCAGCCTCTAATTGCCGACCTTTGTCCGTAACAGAAACTATAACCAAACGCTCATCTTCCGGCGAACGGTCACGGACTATCAACCCGCTACTCTCCATCCGCTTCAGCAAAGGAGTCAATGTTCCGCTATCCAGCCACAGCAGCTGCCCCAACTGTTTAACGCTTACCGACTGCTGCTCCCACAGTACCATCATTACCAAATATTGCGGATAGGTGAGTCCGAGATGCTCCAGCAAAGGCCGGTAGAATCCGGTGATTTGCCTCGACAGGGCATAAAGAGGAAAGCATAACTGATTATCGAGTCTTATATTTTCCGACATGATTGATTGCCATTTTATATTTTGCAAAACTAATCACAGAACTATCAAATTGTACCTTTTGCATAGTTAAATAACAATAATACAAAGTCACATACCTAATATTAAATCAGTTACAACACAACAGCAAAACAATATTTAACCGGACAATTTCAATTGTGCACAATCATTTATATCGGTTAAGCAGATATTCTTCCCCATTATTCGCGGCGGGCAGGACGCAACAGGAATATCCGGTGTATGAAGAATTGATGAAGATTGCAAAAGTGCAGAATAACGCTTGACGGTAATCCGATTTTCCACTACCTTCGTACTGTTTTTATAACTATATTTTCAGCATCCCGACACCGGTAAAACCGAGGCCGGGCTTATCTGCTTTTATATTCTAACTATGACATTATGACTAAAAAATGGTTTACACTTCCACTCATGTTGATTGCAACCTGTGCGCTACTATCGGCACAGAAAAGTTCATCCACACCGGCACAACTCGAACGACCCAAACTGGTGGTTGGCATCGTTGTCGACCAGATGCGATGGGATTACCTCTACCGCTTCTATAGTAAATACGGGAACGGAGGATTCAAACGGCTGTTGAATGACGGCTTTGCCTGCCAGAACACGATGATAAACTATATTCCCTCGGTAACTGCCATTGGGCACTCCACGATCTTTACAGGCTCCGTGCCCTCCATTCATGGCATTGCAGGCAACGACTGGATAGATACGAAAACAAATAAATCGGTCTATTGCACCGACGATCCGACTGAAAAGGGAGTTGGTTCCGACACGAAAGCCGGCAAAATGTCGCCGCGCAAACTACTGGCAACCACTATCACCGACGAATTACGGATGGCCACCAACTTTCAATCGAAAGTGGTAGGCATTTCGCTGAAAGACCGGGCATCGATTATTCCCGCGGGACATAACCCCACAGGAGCTTTCTGGCTCGACGACGCGACGGGTCGCTTCATCACCAGCACCTACTACATGAACGAATTGCCTGCCTGGGTGAACGCTTTCAACGAATCAAAACCCATCGACAAGCTGCTTTCCAACGGATGGAACACCCTGTTGCCCATCGACAAATATAGCGAGAGCACTGCCGACGATGTTCCGTGGGAAGGCATTCTGAAAGGAGCTAACCGCCCCGCGTTTCCATACGATGTAAAGAAAGCATACGATCTCGATCACGGTTCATTGCGTCAGATGCCTTTCGGCAATACGCTTACGCTACAGTTTGCGCGCGCAGCCGTCGACGGATACCAATTGGGACAAACCAACACCTGCGATTTTCTTACCATCAATTGCGCGTCGACCGATTATTCCGGACACTTAGTCGGCCCCAATGCCATTGAGATAGAAGATGTGTATCTCCGTCTCGATCGCGATTTGGCCGCTTTTTTCAGCTATCTGGATCAAAAAGTAGGAAAGGGCAATTTCCTCGTATTCCTTACCGCCGATCACGGAGCGGCTCATGCAGAGGGTTTTCTCGAAGCCAACAAAATGCCTACCGGGCTACTTTCAAAAGGGTTTGACAACGCTATCGGTGATATGCTGCAAAAACGGTTCGGAGCCAACGGACTGGTATCGGCTGTCGATAATTTTCAGGTATATTTCAACAAAGACCGCATAGACAGTCTCGCTCTCGACTTTGACAAAATCAAAGCGGCAACGGTAGAATTTCTGCAGAAACAGGAGGGCATTCAATATGCCGCCGATAAGGATAAAATCGCCACAACCTCCATTCCGGGCGTTATCAAAGAGATGATGATTAACGGCTATAATCAGAAACGCAGTGGCTCTGTGGTTATGATTACCAAAACGGGATGGCTGACTTACTACTCCAAAACCGGCACCACCCACAGCGTATGGAATCCGTACGACACGCATATCCCGCTTATCTTTATGGGCTGGAAAGTACGACCCGGGCAGACGACGCAAGCGCTCCACATGACCGACATATCGGCAACAATTGCAGCCATGCTGCACATACAAATGCCAAGCGGTTGCATCGGACAGCCGATTACCGCCATTACCGACAAATAACAACCGATACGCCCTGCCTGACCGATTTCAGACAGGGCGTATTGTTTTAAAAGCATCAAACGCCCCACCCTGCCGCAACACTCCGAACAGTTTAAATATAAGGAGAACAAAAGAGAGACTGTTCCGCCACACGGTTAAAACAATCAGTATTTTTTGCATAAAACACTTTCCGCCCCGACACACGTATCATCCCATTTTCAAAATCAATAGCAAAGCGTCTCTGTCAATTTCAGCTCATTCGCATCACAAATACCTCTATTAATAAAGCGATTACACCAAAAGATACATTTTAACCATTCGAAGAGACACATTTCCTCCGAATTTACATATATTTGCGTTATAAAGTAATATCACACTCATCACATCACCCTCACCATGAAAAAAGCCCTATTAGTCACCGTTTTTTGTTGCCTCACTATTTCATTATTCTCCGAATCGCGCATTTCATACCTCTCCTGGGCCGCCAACGTTGCCAAATCGGACATAAAACGAAACCCGCAAGGATGGATGATCGGATTCAACACAACTCCGAAATGGGACTATTGTCAGGGGCTGATGTGCACTGCATTCCTTAAACTGAATGCCATTACCAAAGACAACGCATACTACGATTACGCGCGTACATTCGGCGACGACATGGTCGACAACAATGGCAATGTGCGCACTTACAACGCCTCAGACAACAATCTCGAGCAGATTAACGGAGCAAAATTCATCTTCACTCTTTACGACAAAACGCTCAAAATAAAATACTTCAAAGCCATCGAAGCATTCAGAGCCCAACTCAAGACCCAACCCCGCGCCGGCGAAGGTGGATTTTGGCACGGCGCGGCCTTTCCCAATCAGATGTGGCTCGACGATATTTACATGGCTCCCCCATTTCTGGCCGAATATGCCAAACGCTTTAATGAAAAGGAGACTCTCGACGATGTGATCAAACAGATCGCGCTCATTACCAAACACACCTACGACCCCAAAACCGGACTCTACTATCACGCGTGGAACGAAAGCAAAACAGAGGATTGGGCCAATAAAGCCACCGGATGCTCTCCTACCCTCTTTAGCCGCGGCATGGGCTGGTACATGATGGCCTTAGTCGATATACTTGATTACATGCCACTCAACCATCCGAAGCGTCCGGCAATGAAACGCGCCCTCAGCAATCTGGCCAAGAGCTTACTGAAATATCAGGACAAAACTACCGGTTTGTGGTATCAGGTAACCGATAAACCCGGAGCCGAAGGCAACTATCTTGAGAGTTCGTCGACGGCCATGTTTATGTATGCAATCACCAAGGCCGCCAACAAAGGATACATCGATCCCAGCTATTTTATGCTATCGAAGAAAACGTTCGGTCTCTTCATTAAAAACGCTATCCGCATCGATGCCGATGGTTCGTACAACGTAACGAAAGCCTGCGCCGCTGCCGGATTAGGCGGAAAACCCTACCGGGACGGTTCGTATGACTACTACATCCACGAACCACAGCGCGACAATGACCCGACTGTTATCGGCCCGTTTATTCTCTGGTGCTGCCAATTGGCAATGATTAAGTAAAGGCGCTTTACCAACCTTTTCAACTCACAACAACTCATTGGACGATTTTTTTTCATTTCGTTCAATGAGTTTGTTCGTTAACCACAGCCGGCATTCTCTAAAAATGAGTAATTTTGAAATCTCAATTTTCAATTACCACAACTATGCTAAAGAAATCTCTTTTAGTCGCTTGCATCGGTATTTTTATTTCCGCATCCGCTCAAAACACATTCGACACTCCTCAATACCTCTACGCCAATCTTCCTTTTCAGATGGCACGCGTTAAAGCCCCGGTTTTTCCGGCCAATAGCGTATCCGTAACCGACTTCGGAGCCAAAGGAGATGGAAAAACGGACAACACACAGGCTTTTGCCAAAGCCATCGATGCCGTCGTTGCCAAAGGTGGCGGAACGGTGGAGATTCCCGCCGGAACGTGGGTCACCGGCCCTGTTGTATTGAAGAGCAATGTGCGCATCAATACGGCAAAGGGAGCCACTGTCCTCTTTTCGACCGACAAAAATCGCTACCCCATTATCAAAGCTAATTTTGAAGGAGTGGAAACATATCGTTGCCAACAACCCATCTCGGCCGATGGAGCCGAAAATATCGCCATCACCGGCGAAGGCACATTCGACGGCTCGGGACAGGTGTGGCGTCCGGTGAAGAAATCAGCTGTGAGCGATGCCGAATGGAGCGCGCTGGTAGCCTCCGGAGGCGTACTTAGCGACAACAAAGCCACCTGGTGGCCATCCGAAGGTGCATACAAAGGAAGCCTGCTGCCTGGCGACCAGAATGTTCCGGAGGTA
>CAZFTY010000199.1:0-5408 GCA_964521835.1 uncultured Microbacter sp. | reverse complement strand
GGAATTCTTCTACCTCTTCTGCAAAACTCTTTTTCGCATGATGTATGTGTTGGTTTTTGATATATTGCATCACTTTCTCTACTTGCGATTCGCTGACCGATACCGCAAAATAATCATCTTGCCAGATGAATTTTTCGGGTAAAATGTGATTGGTATTAATCCAGTACGACGATTCCCCTTTGATTAGCTGCGCGACATCAGCTATTGTTTGTTGTTTGCCCAATGAAATCAGGCAATGAATATGTTCGGTATATCCATTGATGGTTTGTAGGAAGATTTCTTTCTTTCTGCAATTTTCAATTATGTGCCGATGAATAATCTCTTGCTTCTCCTTTAGTAGAAAAGGGTGTCTGTCTTTGGTGGAGAAAACGAGGTGTACCCAGATTCTGATGTATGACATCGCTTTATTTTTATTCGGCTAAAGCCGGTGGTGAGTATCAGTTCTGTATTCCGTCAGCTGAAGCTGACGGCAATGATAGAATTTGATTGTCGGTGGTGCAGTCTCATTATGCCATTTCTGTTGTGTTTATTGGTTTGGCTGCAAATTTTTTGGATTTTTCGTCTATAGCAGATAGCAATGCGTTATACGATTCTTGACAGCAAATGCAACCGCAGATCTCTGATTGCCGTCAGCTTCAGCTGACGGATGAGATGTATGCAGATTATTGGCTTTAGCCAAAATATTGCCCTCTCGATTTCGGGCATGTGCCTAATGCCTTGAGGAGGATTCCTCCTCTGGAAAACATAGTGTGGGTTAGTAGACGCTTGGTCTTGTCAGCTTGTAGATGATAGCTGATTCAATGAGGCAAATGTAGAAAAAGGTTTTTGATTTTGCAAAAGAGGGGAGGTGAATTGTTTGTGCTGTGTAATGAATCGAAGTAGTCTTGATTTCTCATTTTTTGACCTCCCAACCCTCCAAAGGAGGGCTTTAACATTGTGATACGAACAAAATATTCTAAATTTTGTTACCAAATTCCTCCCCTTGGGGGAGGTTAGGTGGGGTCGGTAAACAAAATTGAGGATAAAATATGCTATTAAGAAAAAGGCAAGACGAGTTCGTCGTACCTACGGCACTTTATTGTATTTGGGAGCATGTTTTTCTATAAACCTATCGTCCCGATGGGACTAAAATGCCATAGGCATGACATGCTTATAGAAAAATAGACAAATCAGATAAACAGTTCCATCGGAACGACACATACCTGTGGAAAAGCAAAACGGGATTGCCTCGCTCTGAGACAATCCCGTTTTTAAGGTTATGATGGAAAAGAATTACATCATGCCACCCATACCGCCACCCATAGGAGGCATTGCTGGTGCAGGATTATCTTCTTTCTTTTCTGTGATTACACATTCTGTTGTCAGCATCATGCCGGCAATAGAAGCTGCGTTTTCGAGCGCTACACGGGTAACTTTAGCAGGGTCGAGTACGCCGGCAGCATACATTTCCTGATATTCGTCGGTACGTGCGTTGTATCCGAAGTCGGCTTTGCCCTCTTTTACTTTCTGAACAACAACAGCACCTTCTTTACCGGCGTTAGCCACGATCTGACGCAACGGTTCTTCAATCGCGCGTTTTACGATTTCGATACCGGTTGTTTCGTCTTCGTTATCACCTTTCAGGCCTTCGAGCGATTCGATAGCGCGGATATAAGCTACACCACCACCGGGAACAATACCTTCGGCAATTGCAGCACGAGTTGCGCTCAACGCATCGTCAACGCGGTCTTTCTTCTCTTTCATTTCAACTTCGGAAGCAGCACCTACGTAAAGAACGGCAACACCACCGGCTAATTTAGCCAGACGTTCCTGCAGTTTTTCACGATCGTAGTCGCTGGTAGTCGCTTCGATCTGAGCTTTGATCTGAGCAACACGGGTAGCAATAGCTTCTTTTGTTCCGGCACCGTTTACGATAGTTGTGTTGTCTTTGTTGATTGAGATCTTTTCGGCGGTACCCAACATTTCAAGTGTAGCACCGTCAAGCTTCATTCCCTTTTCTTCGGAAATAACCACGCCACCTGTCAGGATAGCGATATCTTCCAGCATCTCTTTACGACGATCGCCGAAGCCCGGAGCCTTAACAGCTGCAATCTTCAACGAACCGCGCAGACGGTTTACAACCAATGTGCCGAGTGCTTCGCCATCGATATCTTCGGCAATAATCAACAAAGGACGACCGCTCTGTACGGTAGCTTCGAGGATAGGAAGAATCTCTTTGAGGTTGGATATTTTTTTGTCGTAGATCAGGATGTATGGTTTTTCCTGTTCAACTTCCATTTTTTCGGTGTTGGTTACAAAGTACGGAGAGATATAACCGCGATCGAACTGCATACCTTCCACTACTTCGATAGTAGTTTCCATGCCTTTGGCCTCTTCGATGGTGATAACGCCCTCTTTCTTTACTTTTTTCATCGCGTCGGCAATCAGTTTACCGATTGTAGCGTCGTTGTTGGCTGAAACGGTTGCAACCTGTTCGATTTTGTTGAAATCGTCATCCACCTCTTTTGCCTGCGATTTGATATTGCTTACAACAGCAGTAACGGCTTTGTCGATACCACGTTTCAGATCCATCGGATTGGCACCTGCGGTTACGTTTTTCAAACCCACTGCAATGATCGATTGAGCCAAAACGGTTGCGGTAGTTGTACCGTCACCTGCATCGTCACCGGTTTTGGAAGCAACTTCCTTTACCAACTGAGCGCCCATATTTTCATACGGATCGGAGAGTTCAACCTCTTTTGCAACAGAAACACCATCTTTTGTGATGTGAGGAGCACCGAATTTCTTTTCGATAATCACGTTGCGGCCTTTCGGACCGAGAGTTACTTTAACTGCATTTGCCAGTTCGTCCACACCTTTTTTCAGCAGGTCGCGGGCATCCGTATCAAATTTAATTTCTTTTGCCATAGTATTGGTTTATAATTTAGATGTTTACAAATAAAAGAGTTCTTTTATGCAACCGGTTGATTAAATTACAGCCAGAATATCGGACTGACGCATAATGAGATATTTTACGCCATCCAGTTCCAGTTCGGTGCCGGCGTATTTGCCGTAAAGAACCTGATCGCCTACTTTAACTACCATTTCTTCGTCTTTTGTACCCTGACCTACCGCTTTTACTTCACCTTTCAACGGTTTTTCTTTTGCAGAATCCGGGATAATAATACCACTTGCTGTTTTTTCCTCGGCAGCTGCCGGTTGAATCAGCACTCTGTCCGCTAATGGTTTGATTGTCATAACATCAACTATTTTAAATGATTAAACAAATAATTTGTAGATTACATTAATTGGCATTTGCTGCAAATGCTGCAAAGCACGCTGCTATTCCTTGCATATTGTGTGCCAACCGGGAGAATGTGAGCACGGAGATTGAAAAATGAAACTGTTCTGCCGGTTTGTTATCAGATCGTTAGGGGCTGTTTCTCTTTAAAAAGGTAGTGGAATGATCGGTTTCGGAAAAACGAACCAGTGTCAAAAGTTCCATTTTATCGCCGGTCGTACGGATCAAATTCTGACAGCTTGTCAGTCGTTATCTCAAAATGTGTCACCGATGTTTCAGGTATTTTTCATATCGGGCCGTCACATCCGACACGTAGCGGATAGTCTGGCTGGCGTTGAAGTAGCCATAACGGCATACGTCGTCGTTATAATATTGCGATTGCGATTTCAATTGTAAAAACTTCTCCACATTGCCTTTCCACAGGTGGCTGTTTTTACCGTATTTTTTAGCCAGCGCCATTGCATCCAGCACATGGCTGGGCCCCGAATGGTAAGATGCCAGAATAAATTTGATCCGCTCTTCTTTGTTTGTAATTTCGTGAAACATCATGTTGAGCATCTTGATGTACTGCACGGCTGCTTCCAGATTTTTGGACGGATTAAAAATTTCGGTTTTATCCACTCCATAGTGCTGCGCGGTATTGGGCATCAGTTGCATCAGCCCCGAAGCGCCCGACCAGGAGACACATTCCGGATCGAAATTAGATTCGGCGTAGGCCTGAGCGGCAAGCATCTGCCATTTCCAGCCCAGTTGCTTTGCAAACTTTTTGAAAAGATGATCGAACGGAGAGACGGCTCCACGCGGAATCTTTACGGACAGCGTTGCGAAAAATTTGTTTTCAAAAAAATATTTGTCGTTAATGGCATTCACCGTGTTCAGATCCACGGCGGTAGCATACCACTGATTTATTTTGTCGAAAAGGGAGCGATCACCTCCGGTTGTGATCCACGATCCTTTTTGATCGAAGCTGACATCGACATGGATATCGATGCCTGACATGTTTTTGTTGCTCATTTCGGCCACGGTATTCGATGTCACCGTGTAATCGATTTCTCCTTTGGAAGCCATCTCGATTAGCTGATCCATGTTGATAGAGTCGCCCACCTCCTTGATGAGAATGCCTCCGCCCAGCTCCTGATTGAGGTGGTACATCCGGTCGGCATAGCGCGAATCGGCTTTTACATAGACCTGTTTACCGATCAGTTCGGTCACGTCGTTAACCATTGTCGCTCCGTTGTGCTGCACCAGCAACTGCTTGCTTACCTCTGTTACATCGGTAAACAAAAAGTTTCGGGTAGATTGTGTCTTGTAAACCGGATTCGCAATCAGATCGGCTTTTCCGCTCTTCAAAAGGCGATACGCGTCCTGAATATTTTTTGCGATGATAACGTGAAGGTTCACACCGAGCGTGTCGGCCAGGTTGGAACACAGATCGTAGTCGTACCCCATCGGCTGATCTTTGTAAATAAAATAGGAGGTAGAGCCGTAGAGCATGACCGCGTTCAGCGTATCGCGTTCAACGATACGGTCGAATAGCGTTTTTACCCGGGGCGGTTTCTTCCATGTTTTGCAACCCGCCAACAACAGCGAAATCGCCACGAATAAGAAGATAAAACGATATGTGGGTTTGGTTAACAAGAATATGATTTTAGGTTTCGCTCAATGCTGTTTTACAGGCAAAAGCCTATACATGCTCTATATACTCTTCCGCAATCAACGGACATCCGTTCAGCCGCAACCACAACTGTGCCGTGGCTACCACATCTTTCTGGCAGTAGACGGAAATGCGTTCTACGTCTCTCTCTTCGTAATAGACCTGTGCTACCTGGCTGCCGTTAATATCATCCTTCGGTGTTGGGATATTAAAGATGGCGGTCAGCAAGTTCAGCGAGGTGAAATTTTTATAATCGCCGAATTTCCACATCTCCAACGTATCGAGAAACGGTACTTCCCATGGCTTTTTAGAGGCTACGTCCAATATGCCGGGTATCGGAAGCCCATTTACCAACAACCTACGACAAATATAGGGTACGTCGAACTCTTTGATGTTATGCCCGCACAAATTTATTTCCGACGGACGGCCAAACAGTTCGAGCATGGCGCAAAATTCGATCAGTAATTTCGATTC
>CAZFTY010000198.1:0-5419 GCA_964521835.1 uncultured Microbacter sp. | reverse complement strand
GACCACATTGCTTCCCTTCTGAGCAAAACGACGTACGATGTCACGCCCGTTGTTGAATGCCCGCATACATTGCTCCAAACTCATTGCGGGCTGATGCAGAAAGTTCTCCGAACCCATCGCCACCTTAGCATCGATCAGACGCGGATGCGGTGCGAAACGGTAATTAACCCCCGCATCGACCACCCACAACTCCATGCCGTAAACTCGCGAAAGCAGTCCGATGCCACCACCGCCACTCAGAAAGTTGTGCACCTGTTGCCAGGTAATCTCTACCGGACAGGGACTTACCCCTTCAGCGGTTATGCCATGATCGGCGGCTACAGTCAGCATCACCGGTTTGGAAAGTACCGGAGTGAGGGTGTTTTGAATCATTCCCACCTGCAGGGCCAGCGATTCCAACCGACCGAGCGATCCGACCGGCTTGGCTTTGTTGTCGAGCTTATGCTGAATCTTCGCCCGCAACGTTTCGTTCTGCAAAGGAATGTTGATTGAATTGTTCACTTGTTTTGTATTTTGTTTAGTGGATAATCTGTTTAGTGTGTAGTGTGTAGTGTGTAGTGTGTAGCGTTTAACGTGTAATGTTTAACGTAAATTGCCTGATTTCGCCATAGTGTAACGCCGTTTCAAACGTCTCTTCGGTAGTTTTGTTTTCAAGCAAAGCTATCAGGATGCGTAGCACACCTGCGTGAGTCACGATCAGCACCTGCTGATAGTCCCGCTGCTTCAAATCGTCCAGAAAAGAGGTGACATCATGCACCATGTCGATGTACGACCGACCGTTGGGACAAGCCGTATGAATATAATCGGCAAACCACCGTTTACCCGCTTCCGATTCATAAATTTCGCTCCAGGGCTTCATCTCCCAGTCACCAAAATCGAGCTCGCAAAGTCGCTCATCAATCATTACCGGCTGCCCGGCTGCAAGTTTCCCGGCCAAAATACGGCAACGGTTCAGCGGACTACTAAAAACAGCATCAAATCGTTTATTTTCAAACTGCTCCGCAACGTCATTTAAAGCCAATATCCCCTCCTTCGCAAGCGACACATCGGTCACTCCGTAGCAAATTCCTTTCGGAATATCCACCTGTGTATGTCGTACAACGGTTAGCTGCATTTTTTAGAGCAAAGAACAAAGATTAAAGACAATATAATTTCAAGATTCCATACTTAACTTCGCTGACCTTCGATTCAAGGTTCCAAAATTTCAAGATTCCAATTCTCTAAGTACTGAATACTGCTCACTTTATACTTTCACGCTGTCAACTGTTGATAGATGACTAATCCGATATAAAATACCACCTCTGCGATCTGCTGTAAAGCCCCCAGACAATCGCCGGTATAGCCACCGAGTTTTTTGTTGGTATAAGCCCGGAAAACAACGGTGACAAGAAGCAATACCGGAATAATACAAGCCACAAACGTGACCGGCATCAAAACCTGCAGGGCCAATCCGAAAAAGAGCGCCATCAGGAAATCGTAGTACCGTCCTTTGTGGGCAATTGCGCGCGATTTGCTCGAATCATCCTTGCGCGCATAGACCGACGTGTAAATCAACAGCACCGGCATCAGTCGACTCAGCGAATGACCGGCCAGTAATACCAACGGAATGGACAAATCGTGCAGAGAGAATAGTGAAGTAAATTTGGTTGCCAACATGCCCACCAACCCGATAGAGCCGTAGGTTCCAATGCGGCTGTCCTTCATAATGTCGAGGATCTTCTCTTTGGTGTAACCGCCTCCGAAACCATCGCAAAAATCGGCAAAACCATCCTCATGAAAAGCTCCCGATACGAAAATTGTGGCCAGCATACTCAACAAAAGCGCCAACGCTCCGGGAACAACAAAGCTCAATCCCCAGTAAACGCCGGCACCAACCGCACCCATCACCCACCCCACAAAGGGAAAATAGCGCATGGAACGGTTCAGAATCTCCTCCGAATACTCCACCTTTACCGGCACCGGAATGCGGGTAAAATAGAGAATGGCATTGAGAAATATGGATAATTGTTTTTTCATTCAATCAGAGAAAAAGAACAAAGAGCAAAGAATAAAGACTCAATATACATCTCGTTCTATTGATTAGCTTTATATAGTTTATATCAACCATCTATTCATTAAAACTGGCAGCATGATCCGCAAATAATCTACGCTTTATTGGACACGCCGGCATCCTCAAAACTGGCCATTTCGTTCAGAAAACCGACCGCAGCCTTTATTAACGGATAAGCCAGCGCCGCACCCGTTCCTTCGCCCAAACGCAAACCAAGACTCAGTACCGGTCTCACATTCAATTCCTGCAGCATCTGTTTGTGCCCGCGTTCGTCGGAAGAGTGGCAAAAAATCATACTATCGCGTACCTCCGGCTGCATCCGAAGTGCCGACAATGCAGCTGCGGAAGCAATAAAGCCATCTACCAGCACAACCATCTTCCGTTCGGCAGCTTCGAGCATAGCGCCGGCCATCATGGCAATTTCCAGTCCACCAAAAGTAGCCAGCGTCTCTTCTGCCGTTTGCGGATCATATTTTTCCGACACCTCTTTCAGAATGGCCGTTTTTCTGGCAAAATGTTCTCCCTGCGAACCTGTTCCGGCTCCGATACACTCTTCGATAGGAATAGAGAGAAAACGGTGCATGAGCAGGGATGATGCCGACGTATTCCCAATACCCATCTCGCCGAAACCGATAATATTGCATCCGGCATTTGCTTCATTAGCCACCAGTTCGCGCCCTTTCTGAATCGCCGCACGGCACTCTTCGGCTGTCATTGCCGGTTCGCGGCGCATGTTGCGACTACCCCGGGCCACTTTTGCATCAACAACAGGAACATCTGCCGGAAAATCGTAATCAACACCGGCATCCACCACCTTCAGATCAATACCGTTCTGTCGGCAGAAAACGTTGATAGCAGCACCTCCGGCTACAAAATTCATCACCATTTGCCAGGTAACATCTTTCGGATAGGGACTTACACCCTCATCAGCCAAACCATGATCGGCCGCGAAAACGAGAATCGTCAGTCGGGATAGCGACGGGGTTAACGTATTTTGAATCGTCCCGATTTGCAACGCAAGCTGTTCGAGCGTACCCAATGAACCAAGCGGTTTGGTTTTCAGGTCAATTTTATGCTGAAGTTGTTCCTGTAGAGTCATTCCTGGGGTTTAATGTTGAACGTTTAATGTTTAATGTTTGAATCTGAGTATTTCGATTATTTGATTTGGAGAGGGATCCCCGACACCATCAGGTAAACCTCATCGGCCATGGAAGCGATGTGTTGATTGATCCAGCCCTGCAAATCGGCAAACTTACGTGCCGACTCCTCCACCGGATGTACCCCCATGCCCAATTCGTTGCTCACCACGATAAGATCCATCTCTTTGGCGGTAAAACGCCCCCACTCCGCCTTAGCCTCTACCAGCGATTCCTCCATATCGAAACCGTTATCGAAAAAGATATTCGTCAGCCAGAGGGTGATGCAGTCGAGCAACACGGTTTTGCCATCGACGGGAGTCTGAGCAAGCTGCTTCTCCTCTTCGATATTGATCCAGTGCGGCCCGCGATCGCTCTGATGACGTTCGATCCGTTTGCGGAAATCGTCATCCCACACACGCGCCGTAGCCAGATAAACGGGATGCTCACTGTACTGCTCAGCCAGCTCCTGTGCAAAGCGGCTCTTGCCTGATCGGGCACCTCCGGTAATGAAAATGATATGAGACATGTTTGATAGATAAAAGAACAAAGACAATCTGGTTTCAGCAGATTTACTTGTTTACTCGTCAACTTGTTAGCTTGTTTCCTATTTTAGATTTAAACGGCAAATTTGCGCTCCCGAATCTTTTTCTTCGAAACACACTCACAATCTGTCGATTGCCGCATTTCAAAGTCAAGAACCGGAAGCGCAAACTCTATCTGGTTTTCTAATCGCTTTCTGCGTAAAAAATGGCTACTTTCCTTTCGTCGGATTGTCCACTTTCCACGAGCAGACATCCTCCACATACCGCCAACTAACGGTATCGCCGGGTTTCAGCATCTGATACAACGCCAGTTTTTTCGGCGTTTCTCCGTTGATGCGGTAATACCATGCCATTTTTCCACGTTCACCTTTTACCTGATCGATCGCCGTCACAAACACATGTGATGCAACCGGATGGGTTTCCGTTTCAGCAGCTTCCTGCAAAGCTCCCAGCACCGCTATTCCGGGAAACCACGCCACCTTCACCGTTTTCGGAGCCTGAGCTTTTCCATAATCGATCTCCACGATGATCTCCTTTTTCGTTGGCTGTACTTTTTTACCACCGGCAAAGGTAACAACCGGTAGCAGAAACAGGAGCGTACTCAGAAAAACTATTCTTGTTTTCATAAATATTTTATTCAGCGTAAAGAACAAAGACGGTACTTTCCGACAGTTGTGTCACAACATACATCAATACAAATATTTCACACAAGCACAAATACCAGTAACCATTATTCCACAACCCTCTTTCAGATTGTCTTTGTTCTTTGTTCTTTGTTCTTTGTTCTTTGTTCTTTACTCTTTGTTCCCTTAAAACGCATACGACAGCTTGGCCACAATGCTACGACCCGGCATATTGTATCCGTCTTTTTCGGTATAGTTTTCATCCAACAGGTTGGAAGCGGTAATACCAAAATTGACCTTCTGCGAATAGGCATAGCCGATCGAATAGTCGAAAACCAGATAGGCCGGCATCTCCAATATTTTATCGGAAGCTGCATATCCTCCTTTGGTGTAATAGTCTGCCGATGTGATGCCCGGACGAAGGTAGCTGAAATTATCCTTTTCGAGACGGGAGCCGATCAAACGTCCGTTCAGGCGCATGTTGACTTTGCCATACTGATAGTTCAATCCGAAGTTACCGTTAACTTTACGCGCGAACTGCATATCATACGTTTTCTCCTGACTACCTGACATCTGGGTAAAGTTATTTTTCAACATCCAGGTAAAGTTGGCATACGCTTCGAGCAACAATTTCGGATTGATAAATTTACCGAAGTTGAATGCCGAAACCAGTTCAAGACCGTTCATCGTCGATTGATTGGCATTCGTATAGGTAGTACCGGCAGCAACATATTGATTTACAATTTTGTTGTCGTACAAGGTATGGAAATAGGTAACATCGATTTTCAGACCGGCAGCCGCAGAGGTGTAGTTCACTCCGAAATCGGTTGTACGCGATTTTTCGGGCTTCAGATCGGGATTGCCGATATAGTCGGTAGAGTATACCACTCCGCCATAAGTGTACGACATTGTGTATTTACCGGCCATCTGATAGGCATCGGGCACATAAAAAGCAGTTCCGTACGAAGCATGAGCCTTGAAATCACCGAAAGCATATTGCGCGCCTACCGACGGATTGACCGTATTGTAATGCGCATTGGCATCCGGGGCATTCAACGCTGCATT
>CAZFTY010000197.1:0-5421 GCA_964521835.1 uncultured Microbacter sp. | reverse complement strand
GTCAACTGACAAATGAGACCCATATCGGCATAACCGGCATACGATAATCCTAAATGCATCTTGCCGGATGACACCTGATTGACCGTTGTAAAACCGTTTTGAGGCTGATTGACAAGCTCCACATTTGTACTGCTATAATATCCGGTGGTGGTAATACTCCCATCCGAATATGTATATGTAGACGAAACCGGCATTAATAATTTCACGCCCCCCGATACTGTTAAGCCCAAATGATCAAAAACAGGAAAGACACCCCGAAGCCCTACAGGAATACTCAACAATGTGACATTCTGTTTTTCCTGCCATCCGTTGAAATAATTCCGGTATTCATAAGCTGTTCCGCTTTTATCTACAGCAGAATAACCTCCCATACCGGAAAGTACTATCTGGGAACGAAAAGTCTGCATCCCTAATCCTGTTTCAACGCCCCAGTTTGGATGAAAGAAATAGCCATACCCTACCGTCAGCATATTTCCCACTTCCTTTATCTGGTTCCCATTTTTCAGCTGACAATCAATAGCCATAGGCCCCATGCCTGCACTCAAAAACAGAGAATGTCCCCTTTCTTGCGCCCGGAGGTTTATTAAAAGAAGAGTTACCAGACAACACATCAGGGCTCTCCTTACTACATTTGTCATAAAATTCGATCAATTTGCTACTATCTCCAGACTTTCAAATCTAGAGAATTTCTCTTCAATAATTATGCGCAGAGCCATTCTGCCACGAAGAACAACCCCTGTGCAAATATATTACTTTAATCAGAAACTTTCATGAGCTCATCCCCCCTGATAAAGATAAATTCATATTTCGCCATATTTTTTAGAAACATTAATCCTATTTCGCATACAAAAAACAGCACAATATTTTGCATTTCGTCCATTTTCAACCGAACACCCGACACATATCAACATTCCACATCTCGTCTTTTATTTTATTCATCAACCGAAAATGGTTATTTTTGTAGCATAAAACAGTAGCTATGTCAACTCTATCTATCGGCACGCCTCTACAGAAGGGTGCCACCCGCGTACTCTTCCTCGGAAGCGGAGAATTATGTAAAGAAATGGTAATCGAGGCACAACGTCTCGGAGTGGAAACCATCGCAGTCGATTCGTACGAAAACGCACCGGCCATGCAGGTGGCTCACCGCAGCCATGTTATTGATATGAAAAACGGTAAGGCGCTCCGTGCCGTCATTGAACGCGAAGCTCCGGCGCTGATCGTGCCAGAGATCGAAGCCATCGACACCGTGATGCTGGAGCAATTAGAGAACGAAGGCTTTCATGTGATTCCCAAAGCGCACGCAGCCCGTCTCACGATGGATCGCGAAGGGATCCGCCGTCTGGCTGCCGAAACGTTGCAACTGCCCACAGCCCGTTATCTCTTTGCCGACACTGCCGAAGAGTTCCGCGCCGGAGTAAAAGAAATTGGGATTCCCTGCGTAACGAAACCCATCATGTCGTCGTCGGGCAAGGGCCAAAGCACCATCAAGAGCGAAGCCGATATCGACAAGGCATGGAACTACGCCCATGAAGCTGCCCGCGGCATTGGCAGCCGGGTGATTATCGAAGAGTTTATCACATTTGACTATGAAATAACGCTGCTTACCGTCCGCACCGCTTTCGGCACGAAATTCTGCGCGCCGATCGGTCACGTACAGATCAGCGGCGACTACCACGAGAGCTGGCAGCCTTGCGCCATGGAGCCGGAGACCATCCGTCAGGCCGAACAGGCTGCCCTGAAAGTGACCGACGCGCTGGGTGGTTACGGCATTTTCGGCGTTGAACTGTTTGTAAAGGACGGCAAGGTGATCTTCAGTGAAGTATCTCCCCGTCCGCACGACACCGGTATGGTGACAATGGCCACGCAGGTGATGTCGGAGTTTGAACTGCATGTCCGGGCTATTCTTGGTCTGCCGGTAGACACACGACTGTTGCAATGCGGCGCTACACACGTTATCAAAGCGACCGAAGAGGCATGGAACCCAACGTTCGACATTACCGAAGCGGTGCATGTTCCCGATACCAAAATCCGTCTTTTCGGCAAACCGCTCTGCAAACGGGGTCGCCGCATGGGAGTGGTGTTAGCCACCGGCAACGATACCGACGAAGCCCGCGCAAAAGCAGAAGAAGCTGCACACAAAGTAATTATCAATTATTAATGATGAATTATTAGTTGAATCTGTCTATTTGCTCGTTAAGCAGATTTCATTCTCAAATTTCCAAATCTTCAAATTCTCAAATTGGAAACAATCAACATAACCCTGCCTGCCGAGTGGGCACCCCAGAGTGGCATTCTGCTCACCTGGCCGCACGCGGATACCGACTGGAATTACATGCTGGATGAGGTAACCCGATGCTACGTTGCGCTTGCCAAAGAGATTGTGAAACGCGAAAAATTGCTGATCGTTTGCCGCGATAGCGCTGCCGTGCGCGAACAGTTGGGTGACGGCACCGACTTCAGCCGGATCATTTTCCGCGAAACAGAGACCAACGATACCTGGGCACGCGATCACGGCGCCATCACGGTGATGGTGGAGGGCGATCCTTACCTGTACGATTTTACCTTCAACGGCTGGGGCATGAAATACGCAGCCAACTTCGACAATCAAATCACCCGCCGGCTCTACGAATCAAATACATTCCAACCGTTTGTTGCATACCAAAACATGCTGCAGTGCGTGTTGGAAGGCGGCAGCATCGAGTCGGACGGAGAGGGAACCATCCTCACCACCGAAGAGTGCCTGCTTTCGCCCAACCGCAACGACCACAAATCGAAAGAGGAGCTGGAAGAGTACCTGCTGATGGTGTTCGGTGCCAAACGGATACTGTGGCTCAAAAACGGCTATCTGGCCGGAGACGACACCGACAGCCATGTGGATACACTGGCTCGCTTCTGCACCCCCGACACGATTGCCTACGTAAAGTGCGACGATAAAAACGACGAACACTACGAAGAGCTCAACCTGATGGAAGAGGAACTGATGGCATTCCGCACGATGGAAGGCAAACCCTACAACCTGATTGCCCTGCCAATGGCCGATACAGTTATTTTTGAAGAAGAACGGTTACCGGCAACCTATGCCAATTTTCTTATCATGAACGGGGCTGTGCTGATGCCGACCTACGATTCTCCGAAAGATGAGATTGCCAAAGCACAGTTGCGAACCGCTTTCCCCGATCGCGAAATTGTTGGCATCGATTGCCGCCCGCTGATCAAACAGCACGGATCGTTGCACTGAGTGACGATGCAGTTTCCGGAAGGGGTACTGTAAAGATGTGAAAATTGAATTTCAATTCAAAATAACGTTCCATTTTTCCGAATACGAATAACTATTGATTAGAACGCCAGACTACAATTTACAGCAAATTAAACATTCAATCACAATGATTTATGAAGAAATGACCGCCTGATTCAGATTCCATTTTCAAATCTTCAAATCTTCAAATTCCCAAATTTTCAAATCAGCAACCAATGAAAATAGCTCTTATCCAACAAGCCAATAGCGCCGACACCCGCGGCAACATAGAAAAGCTGAAACAGAACATCACCGCCTGTGCCCGCCAGGGTGCGGAGTTGATCGTGTTGCAGGAGTTGCATAACGGGCTATATTTTTGTCAAGTGGAAGACCCTGCCAATTTCGATCAGGCCGAAACTATTCCGGGGCCCTCGACAGAAGAGTTCGGCGCTTTAGCCAAAGAGCTGGGTGTGGTCATCGTGCTTTCGTTGTTTGAAAAAAGAGCTCCGGGCTTGCATCACAACACGGCCGTGGTGATTGAGAAGGATGGCTCCATTGCCGGGAAATACCGCAAGATGCATATTCCCGACGATCCGGCTTACTACGAGAAATTCTATTTTACCCCGGGGGATTTGGGATTTGAACCGATCCAGACTTCGGTTGGTAAACTGGGCGTGCTGGTCTGCTGGGATCAGTGGTACCCCGAAGCCGCCCGACTGATGGCGCTTGCCGGTGCCGACGTGCTGATCTACCCGACGGCTATCGGTTGGGAATCGACCGATACCGACGATGAGAAAGCGCGTCAACGCGAGGCGTGGATTATCTCGCAACGGGCACATGCCGTGGCAAACGGTCTTCACGTCATTTCGGTAAACCGTACCGGTTACGAGGCCGATCCGTCAGGCATCACCAATGGCATTCAGTTTTGGGGAAGCAGTTTTGTGGCCGGACCGCAGGGCGAATTTCTGGCACAGGCTTCGTCCGACAAAGAGGAAAACATGGTGCTTGACATCGACCTGTCGCGCACCGAAACCGTACGCCGCATGTGGCCCTTCTTCCGTGACCGCCGCACCGATGCTTTCGGCGACATCACCAAACGCTTCCGGGATTGAGGAATCTGAGCACACGGAAAACACTGAAAAGCACAGAATAACACCGATATATTTATCTACGGATTTCTGTGTTCAAAAACTTATTACACGTTTTTGGGTCATCAAAGCACTCGGAGTACACTGATTAAACAGAAGAACACGGATAAATTTATTTTGCAAACTATTCCGCGACTATCCGTTTATTCCGTGTTTTCTGTGTGCAAATTTTCACAACTTAAATTCCAGGATTCCCTTCCGGTCGAAATCGCAGTTGGACCACTCGTTATCGATGGTCGCTCCGCACTTTTCGTATAGTTTGATGGCATTCACGTTCCAGTTGAGCACCTGCCAGCGCACCCGTTTGCAGTTCTCCCAGCGGGCCACTTCAAAAATCTTTTTCAACAACGCCGAAGCGATTCCCTGTTTGCGGAATGGTTCGCGCACATAAAGATCGTCGAGATAGAGCGATTTGCCCACCCAGGTATAGTAGGCAAAGAAATAGAGCGAGATAGCCAGCACTTCGTTGTGTTCGTCGACAGCCACAAAACAGCGGAAACACTCTTTCTCTTCGAGCATCTGCTCCACCGAATTGGTCACCTTTTCAGGCGCTTTCTCGAACAAGGCCAACTCTTTGATGATACTTAAAATAGCGGGAAAATCGGCTTCCTGAGCCGGACGTATGGAATAAGTCATAGCGTAAGAATTAATAGCGACAAAGATAAGCATCCCGTTTCAAAAACAAAAGGCACAGTCTCATCCCGAGACCGTGCCTTCTCACTTGCTTATATGTTGCAAAAATCAGAATCGGTAATCGAGTCCTAACCCGAATACCTTATTCGTTCTGTCGAACACATCCGTTCCGGCCTGGCCGGTACCGTTGTAATTCGCGGAGGCTTTCGTCCATTTGTCGTAATTGGTGAAGAAGTAGGCGATATTCAGACGCATTTTCGGCGAAATAATTATCGCGCCACCAAAACCGACCGAATAGGAATTCAGACTGAAACTCATATCGCTCTGGTAAGCATCGGTCACACCCGTACGGGTAATCTGCCCACCGGCACTCACCAAAAACATATCATCAATCTGATATTC
>CAZFTY010000196.1:0-5427 GCA_964521835.1 uncultured Microbacter sp. | reverse complement strand
TTTTCAAATCGTCAAATGAAAACGGGCAGGTTAACGTTCTATTCATCGCAAACGATTGTTCAGGCAGATAAATGTACGTTATTTTGACAATTTAGTTGACTATATGTTACAATTTAAGGTAAAATGACTGCAATAACCGGACAAAATCCTCACCGTACTGATGTCGCTCACCGGTCTCGATCGTAAGGGTTTCATTTTTCATCGGCTCGTAGCAGAATTTCAACGTGATTAAGAGCCGTTTGGGCGCGCTTGCCGGTGTGGAAAAGACAACTGTTTTACGGGCACAAAACAGACGGTAGCGATCTATTTTTTCCAAAAGATTATTTCCTTCGGCGATGGGCAGAATCAGGTGAATCGATCCGTCGGGCGAGAGTAGTCTGGCACAGTGAGAAAGAAGCGATTCCGGCGTAAGGTGTGTCGTATGCCGGGCAAGAGTTCGTTTTTCGTTCGGCGAATGTAACGACTGCTGAAAATAGGGCGGATTGGAAATAATGACATCGAACGTTGCTTCTGCGGAGGCGGCAAAATCTGCCAGTGAGATGGGCGTTGCCATCAGCCGGTTGCCCCACGGAGAACGGTCGAAATTCTCTCTTGCCTGAATGATGGCTGACTCTTCGATGTCTATGGCGGTAATTTCTGCAACCGGGTTGCGCTGCGCAGCCATCAACGCAATAAGTCCGCTGCCCGTGCCCACATCCAGAATGGTTTGAGCTTGTTCCACATCAGCCCAGGCACCCAGCAAAACGCCATCGGTACCCACTTTCATGGCGCATTTGTCGTGCCATACGGTAAACTGTTTGAACTGAAACCAGGGATTGGGCATATGAAGCAGGAAATGGTTAGACGGAAAAAGAGAGCGTCCGGAGCGGGATAAAAAAACACACCGGTAAGTAAAATGCCGCAAGCTATTTACCCACCGGTGTAGTAGAAGTTTCGTCAGAATGAGAAGGCGGCTCCGATTTGCCAGTTCAGGCCAAGCGAATTGTAGCCGTACCAGCTTTGGTATTTCGTATCGAATACGTTGTTGAGGCGGACAAATGCCGTCAACCAGTCGCTGTAGGAGTAAGATGCGCCAAGGCTCAGATCATTTATATTTTTCATTTTTGTCGATTCCTCCCCGTACAGATATGCATATCTGCCTCCGGCAAAATAGTAATTGGCATTCACAAAAATATTGCGGGTAACTTTCGCCTCTCCTCCGAATTCTATTTCAGTTGTCGGTTTCATCCAGGCTTTAGCCAGTATTTTGGTATCCCAACTGTTGTAGCGCGCATTGAGGTGAGCAAAAATCTTATCTTTCCAGTTATAACCGGCATTAAAACTTGCTGTTACGACCTTGGCTTTATCGTATAGGGTGGTAAAGGTTGGCAACAAAGCATATGGCTTGGGTGTCGGATATAGAGCAACAGCTGGCTCAAAACCGGACGAATAATCATAAAGCAAGCGTTGGTTAATGAAGAAATATTGTTTGTTGTACGAGGTGTACGCTACAGAACCATCCAGCAGAAGACCAGCGGTTGGAGAGAACTTGAGGCCACCAAAAACTTTGACAGGAGCATACGAATCATCCACACGCAAAGTGGGATCGATGTATGGATTCTCGTCGGTGATTTTTTGCATCGAGTTCACATCGTACTCTCCGGTGATTCCGGCATAGAGGTTTACAGTTTTCGTCAGGTCGATCTGCGCGGCGACATCGGGCATCAGGTGCGCCGATTTATCTTTGCCATTGATGGAGAAATAGTCCTTCAGTCCCAGACGTACGCTCCATTGTTCTCCTTTCAGATTGAAATAGGGATTCAGGCCAATGATGGAGTGGTTCGGGTATAGCTGTTGCCCGCTATATTTGCTGTAAAAAAGGTTGTAATCGTCAACATTGAGTCCCAAACGGTATTCACCGACCGGAAGATCGACATTACCTGTAAGGTGTATTTTCTGTTCCCCAAGTCCTGTGCCCGGTGTGAAATTGTTGTATTCCACATTTGCTTTGTAGGCAACGGCTTCGGCATCTCCTTTCGATTTAATCCCGGCTTTCAGTCCGAAATTGATGAAGTTGTTGGTTGAATCTTTGTAGTTCGTATTAAACGTATTAAAATACGAACCCGTTACTCCGTAATAGTTAAAACCGTTGCGTTTGAAATAGGCTCCGATATTCAGATCGAACGCATCGAGGCGCTTCAGGTAATTGAGCCCGAAGTTGGTGATCCACTGACGTTGCGTGTTGCCAAATAGTCCGTGGATATGCGTGTCGAAGGTGAGTCGTTGCGAAGCATCGTCCACAATCGGGTAGTACAGATCGCCCAGAGCGGTGCCGTATAAACCGAATCCAAGTATGGCATATCCCTTTTTATAACTGTTTTGTTGCAGATGAATGGCGGCAGCCGGCCATTTGTTGACCTCGTAATCGGGTTTGAGCAGCGGAACCTGTTCCGAGTAGCTGACCTCGCTTTTTTTAATTTCGGGTTCTGTGATGACGGGATTTATTTCCAGTTTTTCAACGTTTTTGATAGTAGGCGTGTAGTCGCGTTCGATCACAACGCTTCGTCGGGTAATGGTGTCGTTTTTATGGCTTTGCGCTGAAACAATCTGACATCCGGCCACGAAGGCAGTGAGGATTAGACATGCTGATTTCTTCATCGTTTCGGAAATTTTATGTGGTTCGTGAACGGTTCTTATTTTGGTTTGGTTGCATTTTCAATCGCCTGCAGCTTTTGTTGTACGATCGACAATATATCGTCCTGTTGGTGGTAGTTATCCTGAAGCGTCAACAGATACTGTTTGGCCTGGAAATTATCTCCCCGTTTGACGTAAATATCCGACAGCAGGATAAAACTCTTTGCCAACCAATATTGATAGGGTGTATTGAGATTAATGAAGTTCATAATCTCGGCCTCCGATTTTTTGAGATCCGGTTTCTGAAAATAGTAGTTGGCCAACTCGTACTTGGCTTCTGCGCCAAAGACTGTACGGACATTCTTGGAGAGTGAGCTCAGGTCGTTGAAAGCACTATCCTGTTTGTTTTGTGCCAGATACGCTTTGGCACGGTAAAAGCGGGCTTCCACAACCATATCAACGGGAGACAAACTGTTGCCGATGATTTGATTGGCGCTTTTTACCGTCGTCGGATAGTCGTTGGTCAGGTGACTGCAACGCAACACACCCAGACTGGCAGCCTCGTGATACTCCTTGTTGGAGGTATTTGCTTCCAGCGTTTTGAAAAATCCGAGCGATGCGGCATAATCTTTTTTATCGTACGTAATGGATGCACATTGAGCCAGTGCCTGTTCCATGTATGGATTGCCTGCTATTTCGGTCAGCTTGCGGTAATTTACCAGCGCTTCATCTGTTTTGTTCTGTTGCATATAGCTATCGGCAAGGTAGTAGGTAGCCTTGATGCAATAGTTGCCTTGCGGACAATATTTGTCTAAATAGTTAGCAAACAGCGTGGCGGCTTCCGGTAATTTTCCGCTCAGGTAGACCTTTTCGGCGGTAGTGTATACCAGCGAATCTTCCATCACGGCGGTCAGGTCGGTGCTTTTGCCCAACGAGCGGCGGTAGGTGACATACCCAGCGGCATCCGATTGATCGACGTAGAGATTTTCGATATTTTCCATCGCCACTTTAGCCTCCGAACTGCCCGGATAGTTCGACACCACTTTTTTGTATTCGGCAAGCGCATCCGTCTTTTTGTTGGTGTTGGTATATGCCAACCCGATTTCGAGGGCTGCTTTGCGCGTCAGCTCACTGTTCGGGAATTTTTTAATCAATGTGTTGTATGTCTCGATCGCCTTGTCGTACTGCTCAATGATGATGTACGACCGTCCTATTTCGTAATAAGCATTAGCGATGTAATCGGATGTCGGGAAATTCTCGATCATCTTGTTCAATTCGGTGATCTTGCCCCGATAGTTTTTCTGTAGTCCGTCGATAAAGGCGATCTGATATTCGGCATAATCGCTGCCTGCTTTCCCTTTTGCGACTACCTGAGCATAATATTTATGAGCATTGATAAAGTCGCGGGTCATGTAGTAGCAGTCGCCGATGCGGATAAGAGCATCGATATACGACGCGGACAAGGCTTCATGCTCTCCACCGGCAAAACGCATGAACGAGAGCAGGCTCTGTTTGTAGTCATGCGACAAGAATTTACAATAGGCCAATGCATAATGTGACAAATGGAAATTGGCATCGCGTGTGCTACGCGGATCGTCCTGATAGGTATTGAAATCCTTTTCGGCCAGCGCGTATTGTCCGGCACGATAGTAACTTTCACCCCGCCAGTAGTATATCTGAACCAGCGACGGGCGCCCCGAAATGACGGACAATGCTTTTGTGAAATTCGAGATGGCTCCCTGATAGTTTTTCTTGTCGAATTGCTCTACGCCCAGATGAAACAAAATATTCTCCTTGGCAGCAACAACCTGCGCGTTGTTCGTTTTCAGTTTGTTGATCGCGTTCAGCGCGGCAGTGTAATCTTTAGACTGGATAAGGGCAGTGGCCAGCCGGCTGTTGATTTCGTCGGCATATTTTGAATCGGGGAACGAGAGCAGGAAGTTATCGAATGCCTTTACCGATTCGCCGAACTGAGCATTCGACTCGTACGTCGAAAGCGCGTAATTGTACAATGCCTCTTCCTGTACCGTTTTGTCGAACGTGAGTTTGCCTGCGTTGGCGTACGCCATTTGCGCTTTCAACCGGTCGTTGGTTTTGTTGTAGGCATTTCCAAGAGCCAGATAGGCGTTTTGTCCCAGAACATCCGTTTCGCCGGCCACTTTGGTCAACGGCTGTACAGCCTGATCGTAGGCTCCAGACTGAATACATGAAACACCCCACATGTAAAACGAGGTGCGCGAAAGTTGTTTGTCGGTTGTATAAGCTTTGGCGAAATCGGTGGTGGCTAATTTATAATCCTGATCGCGGTATGCACATTCGCCCATGATGCGATACACCTCCCCGTTTTTCGGATTGTTCGGATTGATCTCCAGAATGGTTTTTCCATACGATTTTACCTTGTCGTACTCTTTTTGTTTGGCATAGATCTGAATGATGTAGTAAGGTGCCAGAGCCGAAAATTCCGGTTGGTTCTGAATCGTTTCAAAATAGGGCAATGCAGTGTCGTAGTTACCCAGAGCATATTCGCAATAGCCGTAATAATAATTTGCCGTCTTGTCATATTTTTCAACCCCGATCAACGGCTTGAACTGATCTCTCGCTTTTGCAAAGTCATTGGTTGCCGTGTAGCAATACCCCAACGCAAAATGGTAGAGATTTTCGTCGGTGTTATTTAATTTTTTGAGATCGATTTTATCCAGCTCTTTGATCGCTGGCGCATACTGTTTATGTTCAAACAACAAAATTCCAAGGCGGAATTTCACATTGTCGAGCATTGGGGTACCGGGATATTGTTCGAGATGTTTTTTTAATAAA
>CAZFTY010000195.1:0-5437 GCA_964521835.1 uncultured Microbacter sp. | reverse complement strand
ACACCCAGAATACCGACGATAGCCAGTAGCGATGGCCCCGTCCCGATATGGACATGCACGATTCCCAGTAACATCTTCACCCCGATAAAAGTCAGCAATACCGCCAACCCGATCTTCAGGTAATGGAAAAGATTCATCACATTTGAGATGAGGAAGAACAGCGATCGTAGACCAAGAATTGCACAGATATTGGACGCAAACACAATATACGGATCTTTGGTTACCGAAAATATAGCCGGAACAGAATCGACGGCAAACAACACGTCGGAAAATTCAACCACAAAAACAACCAGAAGTAACGGCGTAATCATGCGTTTGCCATCAATATGAGTAAAAAAATGATCCTTAACAAAATGAGGATGCACCGCAAAATATTTTGAGGCAATACGAACAACCGGATGTTTGGACACATTGATTTTCTCCTCTTTATCTTTATCTATGTACATCTTGATTCCCGTAAACACCAATAGGCCCCCGAAAATCCACATAATCCATTCAAAGCGTTGAATCAATGCCGCGCTCAGGAATATAAAGATAAAGCGCATAATGATTGCCCCCAGAATACCCCAGAACAACACCCGGTGATAGTAAGCCTTTGGCACGCTAAAGCTCATAAAAATCATGATTATCACAAAGATATTGTCGACCGAGAGGGCATATTCGATGAGATAACCGGTCAGAAATTCCAAAGACAATGCTTTTCTGTACAGGCTGAGGTTAGTCTCAAGATCGGTCGACGGATCCAGTTTCAATCCATGTCCATGCAGCTGATTGATCTCCTGCAACCGAGAAAAAGAGTCGACGCTATGAATCATATCACCATACGCCCCAATAAACAAATAGATGCAAAGAGACAAAATAGTCCACACTATCGTCCAGATGGTAGCCTCTTTAAAAGATACTTCATGACTGTTACGATTGAAGATGCCAAGATCAATTGACAGTACGACAAAAATAAGAGATAGAAAACCTGCAAAAAAAATCAGTTCATGACCATTCATCAGAAAGTAAAGAATTATTATTGTTTAAATACCAGATACACTGCTCCAACCATTAGCAACATCGCTAAAATATGATTCCAACGCACATCCACCTTAAAGACAATGATTGAAAACACAATAAAAACAGAAAGGGTTATCACCTCCTGAATCACTTTCAACTGCATTAACGTAAACGGCCCGCCATTCTCCTGAAACCCGATTCTGTTTGCCGGAACCTGAAAACAGTATTCAAAGAATGCGATGCCCCAACTGATTAAAATTACAACAAACAATGGCAAAGAGCTGAACCATGAAAATTCGCGCATACGAAGATGACCATACCAGGCGATCGTCATAAAAACATTCGAAACAATAAGCAAGCCTATTGTCATCACACTATTATACATCCACAAAAGATTAAAAGAGTTATCCGGCTTATTTACTTCGCAGCAAATTAACGTTGCCTTTCAGTTTAAACTTTTTCCCATCGGTGCCGGTAGCCGTAATCAGGTAGTAATATACTCCCGGAGGAGCCAATCGTCCTCCCACCCGACCGTCCCAGCCCTGAGCCGGATCGGTTGAGGTGTAGACACGTCCGGCCCATGATGAGTAGAGCAGAATTTTATAATCGGCAATAGAGCGGTACGAAACCCTGAACTGATCGTTCTTGCCATCTCCGTTAGGCGTAAACACATTCGGAACATTAATAAATGAAGTGCTCACCAGCACATTCAGCGAATCGCTATACGAACAGGTATTCGCATTACTATTAACCGTCAGTTTAACCTTATAAGAACCGGTTTCATTAAACGTATAGCGCAAGTCGGTATCTGTATAGCGCAAATAGTTATTCGGTTTATCTACGTTGTATATTTTCCACTCATAAAATTGCGTAACCGGTAAGTTCGCATTACTCTTCAGCGAAACATTAAGAGGCCCGGAACCTTCAAGAGTACTTATTTTACGGCCCGACTCATTAGCGGCATCGCGTTCCACGATACGCCCCTCGGGATGACACTCTACCCGTATAGCCTTATAGTCAACCGGCAATTCAGACTCCGCGACTCCCAATTGTTTTGCATACTGATCTCCAGAGAGGGAAAACGAGGTATCCTTGTAAGGAGCATCCACCTGAATGGATGAAACAGGAGCCGTCACTGTTTGCGAACGGGTCGTCGCCGACCACTGACCCGACGAATATTGCAGATCATCATACGACAGTTTAAATTCCCGGGATAATTTCTGCATCGAGTTATTTTTATCACGATAAATCAAATCCGGAATGGTTCCTCTGAAATTCAATGCTATATTACTGCACTTATC
The DNA here is from genome assembly GCA_964521835.1 of uncultured Microbacter sp. Taxonomy (GTDB): domain Bacteria; phylum Bacteroidota; class Bacteroidia; order Bacteroidales; family Paludibacteraceae; genus Microbacter. The sequence goes on along the minus strand of CAZFTY010000195.1, from coordinate 3,134 downwards.
GCTTCCTTCAACAGGGGTCAGGCTCTGCATTGCAACCGGATATTTCGAGTAATCAATCACCCATATATAATACGAAACACCATTGGTTGTTAAAATATAACCGGTGCCATCTTCCACGGAAATTGCAGATGCACTACCACTACTTACAACAGTTCCATCATATTTTTGCCACAAATAATCGGGAGCCGAACCGGCAAATTGGATCTGATTATCGGGTGTTATACCATTGAAAAGAAACACAGCATCGATATTTTTCACGGCACTTCCGTTCAACTGGATATATTTTCCAGTACCAGACACCGTAAACTGCGAAAAGACGGCCATGGATATAAAGAACAAAGCAAAGCCTACTACAACTCTTTTAATCATATCAGGAGAATATAAAATGAACCGGCAATTAGTTATCCTTACACAACGATCGTGATAATGGATAGAAAGTCAATTACAAAAGACAAAATTACTATTTAATTTACAATTTGGCAAAACATGAATCAAACCTTACGCCGGTAAAGATTAAAAGTATAATGAGGATATAAATCAGACAGAGATACATCGACTAAGAACAAATAATACAGTCCTTTTTTAATATGATCCGGATTCTCAAAGCACTCTTCAACACAAAGAATGAAAGTTTTAATACATAGAAAAGGAAAAGCATCATCATTTGCGTATCTTTGCTTCATAAATTATATGTATGCGCTATATTGTCTGTATATTATCCTTCTTGTTCATTTTGAGCTCGTGTCGTCATTCCACATCGCCCGAGAATGTAATACTGTTATCCAAAGCAGACAGGATAATGGAACAATCGCCCGACAGCGCCCTTGCATGGCTAAAAAAAATTAGTCGCCCCAAACAGGAACTATCATCCGGCGATTTTGCCTTGTACTCACTACTATTGAGCCAGGCATACGACAAGAATAATATCGAAATCCGATCCGACTCTCTGATTAAAAATGCTGTCGATTACTATTCGGGCAAAAAAGAATACACCAGATTAGGCTATTCATTGTTTTATCTTTCCAGAAGCGAACGTAATATAGGAAATGCGCAGGGACAAGCCGAAGCATTGTTGCAGTCTCTTTCCGTTGCGATGGAAAGCAAAAACTTTGAACTACTCGGTCTCATTTATAGCGAGAAAGCATCAATTTACGGAGGACAAAATCAGCTTGACAGCATGGTGTCTTACAGCCAATTATCATATAATGCGCTGACAAAAACTAAGAATATCCGCAACAAAGCTATAGCATTATTTAAAATCGGATATGGATATTACCAACAATATAAATTTAAGAATGCATTGATTTACTATCAACATGCAGAAAAACAAGCTTCTTTGATTCACGATAAGTTTATTTTGTCTTCTATTTTCAGATTAACGAGTCTTGCTTATTATTATTTAGGTAATTACCCAGATGCTCTTCGCTATGCTCATTATTCTTTTCAATTTTCTGATAATTACGATCATGCCAAATGGATGAACATAGCCGCTATTTACATGAAAATAAACAAAATAGATTCAGCAAAAGTTTATCTACATAAATGTTTATTAAATGGATATACAACTCCAGACTGTTATCAGCTACTTCAGGAAATTGCGACCAAAAATAAGCAATATCCATTGGCATTAGCATATGCAAAAAAAGCATACGAATCACAAGACTCTCTGACCCAACAAACTCTGAAGACCAGTTTTGCCGGCATGGAGAAAAAATATAATTACGAGCGCATTGCTGCCGAAAACAAATCGTTTATTATTATAAACCAACGGAATAAAATTGCAGTACTTTTTCTATTATTAGGATTTAGCTTCATTATCGTCATCGCTTTGCTGTGGAGGTACCGTAACAAGCAAATTCAACTCAAACAACATCAGGAATTAGTTGAAAAGGAGAAAGAGAACAATTTGTTGCTTCAGCAACAAATAACTATGCAGAATGCTCTTATCAAAAATGTAGAGCACCACAAACGCACCGCGATTAAACGATTGGTTCCCAAAAGCGTTGATTTTGCGGCAGATTCAGAAGATACCAACTCCGATTCCCTTGCTCTATACGACGAACTGATTGCCAGCATCGACGGCCTTTACAATGGATTTTCCCAAAGACTGAAAGCCAGTTTTCCACAACTAACTACCACCGATATTCTTATCTGCTGTCTCTTACGTGCCGGCTTTGAATCGGGAATGATTGCCTCTGTTTTGGACACTCAAACAGATTCTTTCAATGTTCGACGCGCCCGCTTACGAAAAAAACTCAAAATTCAACATGGAGCAAATTTCACCGATTTTCTTGCCGAATTTTAGTCGTTTTTTTGTCTCATTTCTCCTCTTTATACTGCATGTTAATATCCTATCCCAAAAATAAAAACACATCAGTCTGTTTATCAAAATATTAATTCAATCATTACACAACGATGTTAATATAATATTTTTGCCACAATCGATACATCCACTCCATTTTACATCCATCTTTGTAATGCAAACTAACGCAAGTTATTTTTATTCAGAAACGGGATTCCGATAGGTTTCTTTTCCGGACAAATCAAAAGTTGCAAAGTTTACAAATAGAATGAGCATCCTAAAAATTAAAGACGCCTCATTTCAATTACAAAAATTATAGTGCGAAGGCATTAAAGATATTGATTATTTTTCTCTTTAGATTTTGGTTTAGAAACAGGGCGACGAGATGTCGCTCTGCTTCTGGTTTGCAAAACTCAATAAAAAATCCTCATTGTACGGACTATAATCAATAATAACTTCAGAATGGCAGCATCCTTTATGTAGTAGCAGGGCATGTATATCGTTGTCTATTCTTCATTTTTGTGCTTTTTTCTCTTCCTTTTTTCCCTCTTTTTTGCAATGCTTCTGATGTATTAATATGTAATCTGTTTAAACCCGAAACAAACAGAAGATTATCAATTTTTTATTATAGGATTCCTTCCTTAGTGTTAATATAATTTTCAGGGGATAATTTGTGTTTTCAAAGAGTTTTGTTTGTTCCTTTGTAAGGCAAACCAAACAAAATTCTCAAAGATGAAAACAATTACTTTCCCCTTCAGAGGAACATCCATTATCCTCACCCTCTTTTTTTCTGCATGTTCTTTTATAGCAACTGCAAATATTCACAATGCAT
>CAZFTY010000194.1:0-5439 GCA_964521835.1 uncultured Microbacter sp. | reverse complement strand
GTTCGGATATGAAAAAAGCGCTTGCGGAGAATTTGTGTAATCGCTTGAATTTAAAGTGTTAATAATGATTGTGCGTCAGGGTAATAATTTTTAGAATGAGAACTTGATCTGGCTTAATATTTTGCATATTATTAATAATTTGTATTGTGACTTACCCGAAGAGAAAAGGTTTCAAAAATACAGCTCTTTTTACACAAACGGGCACGGAACCATAAGCAGCTCCAGCTAATAGTTTTATATGATTATCCGCAAGATGTCCTAAGCAAGCGGTGAATCCCGGATAATGTACAGTGTTGCCGTCGGTTTCAACCAACGGATAGCTGCTCTGTAATCCGATAGGGCTTTAGCCGAATGACAGTTGGGCTAAAGCCCTGTAGAAATGTCTATTGCTTCCACTGTCAGCTAAAGCAGAAGGCAATAATGAATTTTCAATGCCATCTATTACTTCGTACGCTTTGCGGATAACCATTTGTTTTATAAACCGTTGAATACGACAAAGGCTGCCTTGTTTGTTTTGAGACAGCCTTGTGTATGAGAGAAAAATCAGTATCTGACCTATTCTTTACAACGTTTCCAGCATACGTTTGAGTATTACCTGAGCCGATATTTCGCGATTGGCAGCTTCGGGAATCACAATCGATTGCGGGCTTTCAATCACATCGTCGGTCACAATCATGTTACGACGCACCGGCAGACAGTGCATAAAGTAGGCATTGTTCGTCAGTGCCATCTTTTCGGTACTTACCGTCCACGCACGATCTTTGCTCAGAATTTGTCCGTAATTCGGATCGGTATAGGCCGCCCAGTTTTTGGCATATACAAAGTCGGCACCGGCCAATGCTTTATCTTGATCGTATTCTACACGGGCGCAACGTACAAACTTTTCATCCAGTTCGTAACCGTGCGGATGGGTAATCACGAAATCGACATCCGCTTCGTTCATAAAGTCGGCAAACGAATTGGGCACAGCCTGAGGCAATGCTTTGGGGTGGGGAGCCCACGTCAGCACCACTTTCGGATGTTGCGTCTTTTTATACTCTTCGATCGTAATCAGATCGGCAAAAGCCTGCAACGGATGGCCGGTAGCGGCTTCCATACTGAATACCGGACGACCGGAATATTTGATAAACTGATTGAGAATGGTTTCGTTGTAGTCGTACTCCTTATTTTCAAATTGAGCGAATGAACGCACGCCGATAAGATCACAATAGCAACCCATCACCGGAATGGCCTCCAGTAGATGCTCCGTTTTATCGCCATCCATAATGACTCCACGTTCGGTTTCCAGCTTCCAGGCTCCCTGATTCACATCCAGTACAATGGTGTTCATACCCAGATTCATGCCGGCCTTTTGTGTGCTCAGACGGGTGCGCAGGCTCGAATTGAAAAATACCATCAACAAGGTTCTGTTTTCGCCCAGATGTTTATACCCAAACCGGTTTTTCTTAATTTCCAACGCTTCGGCAACCGCAGCTTTCAGGTCGCCCAGATCTTTTACGTTTGTGTAAGTCTTCATAGTCTGTGTTTAATTGTTTAATCGTGTAATTGTTTCATTGTGTAATCGTTGCGGACAACATTTCAACAATCGAACAGTTCAACGTTTTTCGTATACGGTAGTTACCCAGTTATTCTTTTCTTCAAATTTAACGAAGGTAAGCCCGTTTTCCTTCGCTTCCGATTCAATGGCCGGCATGTCGGTTTTGTAGAATCCGCTCATCAGTAACATACCCCCGGCTGAGAGGCAAGCGGCATAACGCTTCATGTCGGTGAGCAGGATGTTGCGGTTAATGTTGGCCAGAATAATATCGAATTTTTCTCCTTCCAGCAATTCGGCGCCACCTTTGAACGTCTTGATGTCCGGACAGCTGTTGAGCCGGATATTTTCGAGTGTATTTTCGTAGGCCCATTCGTCAATGTCGATGGCAGTAATGGGTTTGGCTCCCTTCATATCGGCCAGAATAGCCAAAACGCCGGTTCCGCATCCCATATCGAGCAGCGATTTTCCGGCCACATCCATTTTTATCAACTCTCCGATAATCAGGCTGGTGGTCTCGTGATGGCCCGTGCCGAACGACATTTTCGGGTCAATCAGAATATCATACGTAGCTTTGGGAATGTCCGTGTGAAACGAACTGTGTATCACAACGCAGTTGTCGCCGATAATGATAGGAGAAAAATAGTGTTTTTCCCACTCTTCATTCCAGTTCTTGTCCTTTATCAGTTCAAACGTGTATTCCACATCAATAGCGCAGGGTAAAGATTCTTTCCAGTTTTTTAATTCTTTTTCGTCGAACAACGATGCAGCACAATAAGCTTTCACCCCGTCATTTGTATAGATGAAACTTTCAAAGCCTATTTCAGCAAGCGTTGCCGATACAATATCATTCTCGAAACCACGTGAATTGTTAAGAGATAATGTAAGTTCAATGTAATCCATTTCGGTTTGGTTTATTTTCGTTAAATCGTAAGTAAAACGTATTATTCACAGGGCATTTGACTTAACTTTGCCTTGATCTAAAAAGGATACAAACTTAGATAATAAAATTGAGAACGGCATCGTTAATATGCTGAAATCTTTTGAAGGATTAAACCTGTAAAAACGTACACTGTCTAAGTAATAAAAGGAAAGTTCACTCGTAAAGAAAAGGAGATATAATCATGAAAACAAAATGGTTTTTTGTAACTGCATTGATGTTGCTTCCGGTCTTCGCTTTCGGACAAGATCTGTACGATGATCTTTATTCCAAGCCCGGAAAAAATGCATCGTTTCCAGCCCAATCGGTAAAATCTGCGGCACAAAAAGCAGACAACTCCGAGAACGATAATCAATATAAAATTGAATCGACAAGAGTTGGTGACAAAGATATTGTGGTAGTCAAAAATCTACAAGGAGATACGGTCTATTATTCTGGTGATAATAAAGACACGCGTATCGATAGCACAAAGGCAACTTTGTCTGCCGGCGAATATGCCAGCAGAATTCAACGCTTCCACAATCCCGGAACCATTATTCTCAATGGCACTGACGAAGAAGACGCTGCTTCGCTCGACAACGTCAACTGGACAATCAATGTTTACGGAGGTAATTACGGTGCCTGGGGATGGCCTTACGGAGGATATCGTCATTATCCATACGGATATATAGGCGGTATCTACTCACCATGGTATTCAAGTTGGTACGGTACATCCTGGGACTGGGATTTGGGTTATGGCTGGGGATTCGGTTGGGATTATCCATACTATTATGGTGGATACTACGGCGGAGGATACCCTTATTATGCCGGATGGGGTGGATATTATGGTGGCGGATGGCCTTATTACGGAGGTTGGTATGGTGGCAGAACAAGACCCTATGCCTATACTACCGAAGGCAGACGGAATGCGGTGAATCTTTCGGGAGGTAGCCGTGGTACTGTGGTCTCATCCAGACCTTCGGTTTCGGGTAGCAGAAGTGGCAGCCCGGCATTCAACTCCACAACTACGGGAACCCGCAGCAGCTCCATCGGAACCCGGGGTGACCGTCAGAATACGGCATTCTGGAATGGCTTCTTATCAAACAGAGGTTACAATGTAGGAGGAAGTCGTTCGTCCGGTGCCGATGTCAGTGGTTCAACACCTCAATATACCAATCGTAGTAGTTATTCCAACAATGGAAGCCGTCGTAGTTCCGAAATCGTGTCAGTACCTTCTTCGTCCGGAAACTATATACGTAGTAACGAAACAAGAAGCAGTAGCCGGAATAACACAACATACTACAACAATACAAGAAGCTCTTCATCGTCATCATCGTATGACAGACCTTCTTCCAATAGCAACAGTAATTCCTCTTCTTACTCATCCGGTAGCCGCCAAAGCTACTCCTCGGGAGGAGGCAGTAGTTATTCATCAGGTGGAGGAGGAAGCTATTCCGGTGGAGGATCCCGCGGAGGTGGTCGTCGTTGATAATCGCACAATAATTAACGAGATAAGTATAATATTGACATAATCATTCAAATTATTCTATCATGATAAAGAAAAGTTTGCTTTCAATCGGTTTGTTGTTGGGCTTAACAGCCGGCTTACATGCTCAAGATCAGGATGAATTTGATGCATTGAAAGCATCACAAACACAACTAAAGGGAACTGCTCGCTATATGAGTATGGGCGGCGCTTTCACTGCATTGGGCGGCGATGCTTCCGCTATTTCTCAGAACCCGGCAGGGTTGGGTGTGTACCGTAGTTCCGAGCTAACAGCAACACTCAACATGTTGAATAGTTCTACCAATTCTACGTGGAACGGGCTTGACAACAAGGACAATAATCTTTTTGCCCACTTTAATAATTTCTCACTGGTGCAGATTATTCCGGGAACGGATCAGTTTAGTTCGGCATTCAGTTTCTCTTTCGACAGGTTGAAATCGTTTAACCGAAACGGCACAATGTCGGGACGTAACCAGACCAGTTCACTGACGGATAATATTGCTGCCCGTAGTAAAGGTTTAACGAGTGCTGATCTTTTAAGCACCAATAATTACAATCCATATGCCGATGAAACTTTGCCATGGCTACCGATATTGGCTTATAGTGCATATCTAATCAATCCGAGTGCCAACGCGGGAGAGTGGAATTCGGCGTTAGGAGGCAATGTAAATCCATCATACGATTTCACGGAGAGAGGCTACATCGACCAATATAACCTGAGTTATGGCGCCAATATTTCCAATATGTTGTATCTGGGAGCTTCGATAGGATGGCAGAGCCTTAGCTATTCGATGGTTAGTCACTATTCTGAGACATTCCCCAGCGGAAACGGATTCAATTTGCAGAACGAGGTATACACTACAGGTTCCGGATTTGATTTTAAACTGGGTGCGATTGTTCGTCCGACCGATTTCCTGCGAGTGGGATTTTCATACCACACTCCGACATTTTACAATATGAGTGACGATTATTACGCCGCTTTAGCATATAGTTCTTACGATGCCGGAAATCACAATGCTCCTATCAGCGGAATGGCATATACACCTGACGCAGGAGGTGGAGGTAAGTATAAAATCCAGACGCCGGCATCATATACATTTGGAATTGCAGGCATAATCGGAAAAAAGGGAATCATCAGTTTCGATTATCAGTATCAGGATTATACAACAATGAAACTGAAAGACAATAACGGATCGACTTCTTACTATCAAAACCAAAACGGATTCATTAACGAAGATTTGAAAGGAGTTAATACATTTAGGGTAGGAGGTGAATTCCGTGCTACAAATGACATTGCGATTCGTTTGGGATACAATTACATATCGCCGGCAACCAAATCGGGTGCATACCGCTGGTTAGCCCTTAATTCCGTTCGTACCGACAGCGAGTATTCTCTGGATGTAAATACGCAGAACTTTACGGCAGGTATAGGATATCGTTATCAGAACTGGAATTTTGATATTGCCTATGTTTTGAATA
>CAZFTY010000193.1:0-5442 GCA_964521835.1 uncultured Microbacter sp. | reverse complement strand
GCCTTCAGCGCCGAAATGAGTCCGAAGACACTGGCACGGAAAAGCCCGGAAGAGATCGCCAAGGCAAGTGCGGTACTCTTTAAGAAGTTCCCGGTAAAACCGGCGAAGAGATAAAATGCTGATTCGGCAATATGCCGATTACGCTATTCAGAAGCACAAAAATGCGATGTGCCAATGAGACTGCAAACCGCAGATTTCATTGGCACATTATCATATTAGCATATTTTCAAATTGAAGCGGTTTCCCAGGCTTCAATCTTATCTTTTTTGCTCAACAGATAGTCGATGTCGTCCAATCCGTTCAGCAAACACTCTTTTTTGTAGGAATTGATATCAAACGATTCCACAGCACCATTCGCATTGTTGGTGATGGTCTGTGCAGCGAGATCGACAGTTACTGTTGTTTTGGCATCGCTGCTGATAGCCGCAAACAGATCGGCAAGAAATTTTTCCGATACAACTACCGGAAGAACGCCGTTATTGAGCGCATTGCCCTTGAAAATATCGGCAAAAAAGCTCGATACAACCACTTTGAAACCGTAGCCGGCAATCGCCCAGGCAGCATGTTCACGACTGGAACCGCTACCAAAGTTTTTACCGCCTACCAATATTTGTCCGGCGTAAGTCGGGTTGTTCAACACAAAGTTACTGATTGGCTGACCGGCTTTATCGTAACGCCAGTCGGCAAAAAGATTGTCACCAAAACCTTCGCGGGTAGTCGCTTTCAGAAAGCGCGCCGGGATGATCTGGTCGGTGTCCACATTTTCGATAGGGAGTGGAACACAAGAAGATGTGATGGTTTGAAATTTTTCCATATGTTTCTTAATTTGCCAATGTGCTAATAAGCCAATATGCTGATTAAAGCCCCGCAGAATTAGACTTGGCCGAATGAATGATACTATTTATTATTTTCTGAATTTCTTTCAGTCGAAGCAATAATTGCTCATCAAAAGGATAATTTGCCGAATATTTACAAAGCAATAACCAATATTCCGATTCCTCCGCCTCTTTTGCCGCAATCTTAAACTTATGCACAAAATCGGCTCTGCTTTCACAATTTTGCGCTTCCCGCACATTAGCGCCAACAGAAGTCCCCGATCTCAGCAGCTGATTCGCTAAAACAAATTTCTTTTGCAGCTCCAACAACTCTGCATATTTGACAATTTCCAACGAAAATTGAAACGTCAAATCAACAATCAGATTACCAGTATTCGGAAGAGTCATACCAGATTTATTATTGGCTCATTGTCATATTGGCACATTATTTAATTATCAGCTGTTCGCCTTCAAATTCGATGATGCGTTTACGCCAATCGTCAGGAATAACACAACTGGTTTGAGCCTTAATATCAAAGCAGACTACAACCGCCGTACACGTTGAAAGAAGATCTCCGTTATCACTGTTAATCAGCAAATGTTCCATCGTAAAACTCTTATTTCCTAAAACAGAGATACGGGTTTCGACATAAATATTGTAGCGCATAAAGATCGGCTTCAGATAATCGATCTTTATCGATGCTCCCACAACAGCCAAACCACTAAAATCGATTTCGGGTATCACCAGATCGAAATAGTCCATTTTACCGGCATCGTAGTAATTGAGATACACGGTATTGGAGACATGTCCGATGATATCCACATCGTTGAAACGTACCTGAATAGGCACTTTCGATTTAAATACTGCACTCATACCTAATCGCTTTTTGCACACGGATAACACTGTCTCGACAGAATATCACAACTACCTTATGGAATTCTGTAAGTTATCCGTTATATCCGTGTTTTCTGTGTGCTCAAATTTAGCTTCTCGGATCGGTGATTTTGCCGGTTACAGCGGCAGCGGCGGCTACCAGCGGACCTGCCAAAATGGTACGTGCGCCCGGACCCTGACGTCCTTCAAAATTACGGTTAGAGGTCGATACGGCATATTTTCCGGCAGGAACCTTATCTTCATTCATGGCCAGACAAGCCGAACAGCCCGGTTGACGCAGTTCAAAACCAGCTTCGGTCAGGATTTTATCCAAACCTTCAGCACGAATTTGTTTTTCGACCATCCATGAACCCGGCACCAACCATGCAATCACGTTATCGGCTTTCTTTTTGCCTTTCACGTAAGCGGCAAAAGCACGGAAATCCTCGATACGACCGTTGGTACAGCTACCAAGGAATACGTAGTCGATTTGTTTGCCTTCCAGTTTTTCTCCGGGTTTGAAACCCATATAGTTCAACGATTTTTCGAACGAAATGCGACCGGCCTCATCGATCTGATCGATGGCAGGAATTGCGCCTCCGATAGCCATACCCATACCGGGGTTGGTACCGTACGTAATCCACGGTTCGATGGAGGCTGCGTCGAACGAAATTTCGCGATCAAATTTGGCATCGTCATCCGACTTCAGGGTTTTCCAGTAAGCAAGCGCTTTGTCCCAGGCTTCGCCTTTCGGAGCAAATTCGCGGCCTTGTACGTAAGCGAAAGTGGTTTCGTCGGGGGCAATCATACCGCCACGGGCACCCATTTCGATACTCAGGTTACAAACCGTCATACGTTCTTCCATCGACAGGTTGCGAATAGCTTCGCCGGCATATTCCACAAAATAACCCGTTGCACCACCAGTTGTCAATTGCGAGATTGTATAAAGGGCAATATCTTTCGCTGTAACACCCGGTTTCAGTTTACCGTTATAGTTGATACGCATCGTTTTCGGACGCGGTTGCAAAATACATTGCGATGCAAGCACCATCTCCACCTCGCTGGTGCCGATACCAAACGCAATGGCACCGAATGCTCCGTGGGTAGAGGTGTGGCTATCGCCGCACACAATGGTCATACCCGGCTGTGTCAAACCGTTTTCCGGTCCGATTACGTGGATAATACCATTCTTTTCGTGCCCCAATCCGTAGAGTGTGAGGCCGAAATCGGCAGCATTCTTCGAGAGTGTATCTACCTGATTTTTAGAAATCGGATCCTGAATCGGTTTATCCTGATTCAGAGTCGGGATATTGTGGTCGGGAGACAATGTAGTTTTCTCCGGACGAAATACTTTCAAACCGCGTTTACGAAGACCATCGAATGCCTGAGGGCTGGTTACTTCGTGGCAAAAATGCCGATCGATATAAATCTGCGTGGGACCATCGGTAACTGCCGTCACCACATGCGCGTCCCAAATCTTGTCAAATAAAGTCTTAGACATGAAATATAATTATTAATTGATAGTTATTAGTGATTAATTTAATCTGGATTTCGTTGTCTTAATGCTACTTGTCAACAACTTTATAAGCTCAATTGCATCTTTATTGATACTTTCAAACTGTTGTTCCGTCAAATAGGCCGTTGCTTGCAATAGCTCCAACCAATAAATCGTTTCATTAATCTCTTTTTGTGCAATCGCTAATTTATGCACAAAATCCGTTTTACTCTCGGCATGTTCGGCTTCCCGCACCATTGCACCAACTGATGTTCCGCTACGAAGTAGTTGTTTACTCATCAAAAACTCTGATTTCTCTTCACCCAGATATTTGAACAGGTTCACAATCCGAATGGCAAACTCAAAGCTCTTCTGCTTTAATACCCCTTCTTTCATAATTCATTAATCGTTAACCGCTAACCATTAATCACTTGTTACAGGTCTTTTATCAGCACGTTGGCCTTAGAGAACTGTGTATCGTACTCGTCGAGAATCTCTTCGAGCTGATTAGTGATTTCGACGTCACGCAGCGAGCCGTGTTCGTCTATTTTCTTTTCAATGGTTTCCATCAACATCCCGAGGGTCATCTGCAAAATGGCAAAGGCCGGTTGGTAGCCCGTTCGGTCAGTCTCCGGGATTATCACCTCCCGTATGACGCCAGAATCTGTCAGCTTCGTCAGCATCGTTTGAACCACATGCTCTGGCAGCTTAATCGCTTTGGCAAGCGTCAGTACCACCGGCGGATCTTCACGACGTTCAAAACACTTCACAATATAATGAACCAGGAAAAGATAGGCAATCTTCTGTTTTCGTATAGACAAAGAGACGACGCTACGCTCAATTTCGATACGTTTGATATTTTCGATGGTATAAGCAATGTTGGCACCCAGCAGAAAAATCATCCAGGTGTAATACAGAAAGATCAACAACAGCGGCAACGCGGCAAAACTGCCATAAATAGCATTGTAGTTGGCCACCCCTACCTGGAAATTGATATAGACAAACTGCCAGAATTGAAATGCCGTTCCGGCAATAATACTGGCAATGATTACCGGCTTCACCTTGACCCTGACATTGGGCATGATGGTATACATGCAGGCAAACAAAAACCAGCTCATCAGGTAAGGCACAAACGAAAAGAACGCTTCGAACAGCCAGTTGATTTGCGCCTGATCCGTCACCGATTTCAGGGTATGCGACAGATAAATCATCGCACTCGACGAAGCGATAAGGAAAACAGGTGTCAGGATCATCATCGCCAGATAGTCGGTGAATTTCCGAATCCAGGTACGCTGTTTCTCCACATGCCGTATATCGTTCAGCGCCTTCTCAATATGGCTGAACATCTGCACTACCGAATAGAACAAAAACAGCAATCCGACACCGGCCACCACTTCGCCTTTGGTATGAGCCAACAACGATTTGGTAAAGTCAAGGATCGTCGGCAGAGCGTCGCCCGCCCAGTCGAGATGCTCCTGCATCCATTGCGTCAACAGGATTTCCATTCCAAAGCCCTTGGCAATACCGAACAACAATGCAAAAACCGGTACGATGGAAAGCAACGTAAAATAGGTCAAAGCAGAAGCCCGGTAAACTAACCGGCCCTTCACCCACTCGTCGTAGGTGATCGACCCGATTTTCATCACCGTGTAGCCAAACGCCTTGTATCGGGGCAACAGCTTGGTATCCGCGTGCCAGAGGTCGTGGAAAATAAACTGATTGAATCTTCCCGCCAAGGACTTTTTTGGCTTTGTCTTCATGTGTTTATAATTATTTTAAAAGGACACATGGAACTTCATGACAAAATACGACCTTTATTTTGTATGTCAAAAGTAGTAGATTTTGTCATGCGCGTTTCATACTACCGGTTTCAATGGAACAGAGCCCGCAAACCGGAGTATTTCATCCGGCTTACTGCTTTTATTGAATGAACTTATTGATCGCGTCGATGTATGCCTCAACCGAAGCTGCAACGATATCGGTATTACCCGAAAATCCGTAGTACATATTGCCGTCATATTCAACCTGCATATGCACTTTTCCAACATCGTCGCTCCCCTTTGTAATGGCCTGAATGAGAAAATCATGCAGGGTCATCTTGCGATTGATTATCTTCTTCAGGGCATTGATGCCGGCATCAACAGGCCCGTTACCCGTTGCTGCCGCTTCAAAATGTTCGCCTGCGATGTTGAGTCCGATGCTGGCCACCGAACGAATCCCTACACCCGAAGTAACCTGCAAATATTCCAGCTTGATAC